>CAYNNW010000226.1:294-4553 GCA_964398435.1 uncultured Gaiellales bacterium
ATCGGGCCGGCAATGGCGCTGGTCGTGCTCAGCATTCTCACGCAGCCGTGGCGACGGCAGCGTTTTCTTGCGTTCATCGATCCGTGGGCCGATCCCCACGGCCCGGGCTACCAGCTGGTTCAGGCGCTCGTTGCGATCGGGTCCGGCGGCGTCTTCGGAGTGGGGCTCGGCCACAGTGTTGAGAAGATCCACTTTCTCCCCGAGGCGCACACAGACATGATCTTCGCAATCATCGGCGAGGAACTCGGGCTGGTCGGCGTGGCGATCGTCGTTGTCAGCTTCGTTTCGCTGGCGGTCGTGGGCATGCGGGTTGCAGTCAGAGCCAACAATCGATTCAACGCGCTGCTTGCTGCGGGTATTACGATCATGCTGTGCGGACAGGCGGCACTCAATCTGTCGGGCGTTGTCGGTGTCATGCCGCTCACAGGCGTTCCTCTGCCGTTGGTAAGCTACGGTGGCAGCAGCCTCATCGTTATGTTGGGTGCACTGGGGCTGCTTGCCAACATCGCAACGGCATCGACAGATGCCCGACGGCCGGTGATCGATTCGCACCCGACGCGCGCACACGACGAGGAAGTCGGTGAGTACGACGACGATCAAGGTGACAGTGGCGACGGGTGGGACGCTCGGTCATCTCGCTCCAGCCTGCGAGGTCGGCCGGCAGCTGCAAAGTCGCGGTTGTGACGTCCGGTTCATAACGCGCCGCGACGATCGCGACGAACGGTACGTGCGCGACGCCGGATTCGAGTTCGACTCGATTCGTGTGTCAGGCCTTCCCCGGAAGCTCGGCCTGGGGCAGGTGTCGGCCGTATTGCGGGCGTTCCGTTCGCTGGTACGCAGCTTCATGCTTCTCGGCGGACGAAACCGTCCACACGTTGTGCTGGTTGCCGGCGGCTATGTGGCCGTACCTGTTGCAGTCGCCGCCTGGCTGCACCGTATCCCGGTCGTAGCGACCGAGGCAGACGCGCATCTCGGGTTGGCCAACAGGATTGCTGCCCGCTGTGCTGTCCGACTGTGCACCGCATATCCCTTGGCGTCGGTGCGACGGCGTCAGGAGGTAACAGGCCGCCCGGTCGCGCTGTCATTTGTTGATCGGGATCGCACTGCCGCTCGACACAGGCTCAACATTCCCCAGGATGCGCGCGTGCTGCTGGCATTCGGCGGGAGCGGGGGCGCACGCCGTATCAATGAGGCGATCGTGCACGCCTTCGCCGACGGTGCAGCGTCCACGGTCGACGGGAAGCCATTGATCGTGCTTCACCTGACCGGACGCCGTGACTACGACGTGGTGTCGGCCCGGGCGCGCCAGGCAGGCGGCGATATCGGTGATGAGATTGACGGACATGCGCGCTACCGCATGTGCAGCTCGATTCCGACTGACCTGATGCCAGATGCAATTGCGGCTGCCGACCTTGTGCTCACGCGGTCAGGTGGCTCGGTCTTCGAGGTTGCGGCGGTTGGTCGCGCCACGATCATGGTTCCATCGCCGCACGTGACCGCAGATCACCAGACCCGCAACGCGCGCCACTTCGTAGACCGGCAAGCGGCGATCATGGTCACCGACGACGAATGCATCGGATCGGCGATCAAGTCGATGGTGACCGACCTTCTGAGTTCGTCGTCTGACGGGCGGCGACGCGATCTGGAACGGGCACTTCGCTCGTGCGCGCGCCCCAACGCAGCACGCGACATTGCGAACTGTGTGCTGCGTGCTGCAGGCCGGACCAATCGCGACGCACCGCTCACCGGTCGCCGAATTCACATGCTGGGAATCGGGGGAGCTGGCGTCAGTGCGTTGGCACAGGTCGCCGTCGCGTGGGGGGCTGACGTCGACGGCTGCGATCGCTCCTCCAGCGAGTTCTCCGACCGCGTGGTTGCCGCGGGCGTTCCGGTCCACATCGGTCACGATCCGTCGCACGTGGTGCCCGGAATGGACGTCGTTGTCAGCAGCGCCGTGAGTACATCCGATCCCGAGATTCTCGCCGCGACGGCGGCTGGGTGCCGGGTTATTCTCAGAGGGGAGTTTCTCGGGGAGCTCACTCGCCATCGCCGGACCGTGGTGGTCGCCGGCGCGCATGGCAAGAGCACAACAAGTGCGATGATCGCCCACGTTCTCGTCGAGGCCGGGCTCGACCCCACGGTCGTACTCGGGGCGATGATGCGCCCATGGGGAAGTAACGCGCGGATCGGCGCAGGCGACGTGCTCGTGGTTGAAGGTGATGAAAGTGACCGGACGCTCATGCACCTGTCGCCCGACGTTGCTGTGATCACCAACGTGGAGAACGACCACCATCAGACGTTTTCAAGTGATGCCGAGGTCGAGCGGCTCTTTGCGGACTGGGTCGGCACACTGGGAACGTCGGCACAGGTGGTCGTGGGCCCCGGGCCCGGTGCCGACCGCGTTGTTGACCTGTTGGCTGGCGACGACCGCGTCAGTCGCGTCGAGGTTCCGGAGTTCGACGCCGAGATACGGCTTCCCGGTGTCCACAATACGCTGAATGCCCGCGCCGCCTGGGCAGCGTGTCGCGCATTGGGGGTACCGGCCCAATCGATTCGTGCGGGCCTGTCGACGTTCCCCGGGATCGGTCGGCGGTTCGAAATCATCGGCGCAGCGGCCGGAGTCACGATCGTCGACGACTACTCGCACAATCCCGCCAAGGTCGCGGCAGCCATCGACTCTGCGCGAGAGATGATGCTGCGTGACGGCCATGCCGGGCGACTGCTGGTGGTGTTCCAGCCGCACCTCTACTCGCGGACGGTGGAGATGGCAGATCGGTTTGCATCAGCGCTTGCCGACGCGGACCAGGTCGTGGTGCTTCCCATCTACGCAGCCCGTGAACAACCGGTTGCCGGAGTGGATTCAACACTGATAACCCGGCAGCTGCCCGATCGTGTTCGCCCGCCGTGTGGTTGTGACGTTGAGCTGGATCCGGCGACCGGCGATGCAACTATCATCACATCCATGGTGGGATCCGGGGATGTTGTGGTGACGATGGGGGCGGGCGACGTAACGCGCCTCGGACCACGTCTGCTGGATGCACTGGCCACAGGAGTTCCGGCATGACAGCCCGACGGTCGACGGGGAAGTCTGCGGCAGCACGGTCGAAGGCCGAGCGTGACCGCGCGCGCGCCGCGCGTAACGAATCGCGGCGTCGATCCTCCTCGTCCGCCCGGCAGCGCGCCGGTGCTGCTGCTGCCGTTGCTGAGGAGCGATCATCCCGGTCCGCGCGACCGCGCCGGCCGGCGGCTCAACGTCGAATTCGACCCGCCCAATCGGCACAGCGACCACCGCGCCAGATGACGGTCGCCCAGCGCCGAGCCAGAGCGCGCCGCAGGGTACTGTTGCTGCGACGTATTCGAACGGCACTGCTGATCGTGTCTCTGGTCCTGACGGGCGTTCTCGTCTGGCGCGTTCCACAGATGGCGCTCTTCAACGTCCAGCAGGTCTCGGTTGACGGCACAAGCGCTGTGTCTGACCTGCTGGTGCGGAACCGCATCGACCGTCTTCTTGACGGGCAGACGATCTATACGGTCGACGAGGATCGCGTTGCTCGCGAGATCAAGCGCTTGCCGTTCGTGCGCAGGGTCACGATTGAACGACACTTCCCGTCCGGGTTATCGATACATATCGACGAATACCGGCCGCTTGCTGTCGCGATTGCCGGAAACACCGCCTGGCTCGTGTCGCGGGATGGTCGAATCCTTGTGCGTACGAGCCTGGCTGGATGGCGTGACCGCGCGCCAATGGTCCGGTTGAAGACGCGCAAGGTCGTCCCTGGGCAGCGCGTGGCGGGTGACCCCGGACTCAAACTGCTGGCACAGGTGCCGCCGACGTTCCCGGGAACGTTCCGGGCAGTTGATTCTTCTCCGACCGCCGGCTTTGTTGCCCGATTGAGTGACGGTCCGGAAATCCGGCTGGGCGATGCAACCTCCATTGAACACAAGTTCCAGGTATCCGAGCGAATCCTGACGATGTTCGGCCCCCGCCGGCGCGAACGACTCGAATATGTGGACGTGTCAATTCCTGCGCGTCCATCCGCGAAATGGCGAAACGAACAGTAGGAAATGGGTCCGCGCGTGGGGCGGCCCCTCTGGGACGTCGATCGAGCAGTCAGGGCCATGCGACTGGCCGTGCCGGCTGTCAGTATCCGCCCTCCGCGTGTAGATTCACAGGGCAGGCTCATGCCCCGGAGGCAAAGACGCAATGATGCAGGATGATTCCCGAAGCTTTCTTGCCTTGATATTGGTGGTTGGTGTTG
>CAYNNW010000227.1:0-4506 GCA_964398435.1 uncultured Gaiellales bacterium
GATATGATGCGAGCCCTCTCACGTTCACTCCTTGATGAAGTATCTCGGCGAGCAGTTGATCCCCAGACCGCGCGCGAACGTCGACAATTGAGTCATCGGGATCCTCGAGTGCCTGGGCTAGTGCCGAATCCAGCAGGATCGCCGCTCGATGCCCATCGAGAACCCGAAATCCGGGATCAATTCCGATGCTGCTCCCCCACTGGCGCAGCAGCATGGTGCACAGCGAATGGATCGTGCCGATGGGTGCCGTATCGACTCGGTCAACCAGGTCGACCCGACCTGCTGCAACGAGACCGTCGGCGGTCCGCGTGCGAATCTCATGACCGGCCTTGTCAGTAAACGTGACGGCAACGATTGATTCGAGTGGAATTCCGTCCTCGAGCACAGCCCGCAGAATCCGACTGGTCAACACACGTGTCTTGCCACTCCCGGCTGCTGCGCTCACCAGAACGGAGCCGTCGGCATCGACTGCAGCAGCCTGGGCGGGCGTGAGCTGGGCTCGATTGATGGCGACGACTGAGGTGCTTCCGCGCATCATGCTTCACCCTGTACCGGTGATCGGAATTCACCAACACGGCAGACGTTCCCAAGATCACACCAGGTTGGACAGGAACCACCACGCGGGTCTGCTCCAATGTGGCCGTTCCGCAGGCCCGAAATTGTCTCTTCAACGAGCGATATCGCATCACTGCAGATCTCTGCACGGCGGTCCGGGTCAACCTTGTCAGTACGTACCGTTGGGGGGAGCCCAGGCGGTACGTCGCTGTCTACGATGCCTCGGGCCTGACCGCCACGCAGTGGGCGATACACGGATGCGCGTACATCTCCAGGATAGGTCGACGACGCATTGATCACCGACTCGTACACTGCAAGCTGCACGTGTCCGTCACGGACCATTGCCTGCGCGCCATGTGTTGGGCCGATGGTGCCCGACTTGTAGTCCTGGACGATCAGACCGCCAGTGGGAAGCAGGTCAATCCTGTCGATGCGTCCCCGCAATGAGAGTCCGGCCGCGCTCACTGTTCCCAACGTCGATCCCGGCATTCCGAATGGGACCTCGGTATCCACACGTGTGCCAGGTTCCACAGCCTCGTCCTCAAGCGTGCGGTGCACAAGCAGTTCGGCCGTCCGCCGTGAAACTGCGTCGGCTCCACACTCATGTGCAGCCCGGTTGATTGCATCACGGATCAGCGTACTGGTCGGTTCGATTCCCTCTGCGATTCGGGGGACGATCTCTGCGAGTGCGTCGTGGGCAACAGTGCCGGTCAGGCGTCGCCGCTCGCTTTCCGGATCGTCACCCGCATCGATCAGCGAATTGATGAACCAGCGCGCACGACATCCAATTGCGTTCTGTATCTCGCTGACACTGATGTGGGTGCGCTGGGCGAATTGGTGGCGCATTGCCTCACCGCACAGATCGGGAGGGACAGGTTGCGTCCGCCCGTCAAGCACCTGAGCAGCCTCGGCAACGGCCGGATGGGCGTCCAATTCCGTGCTGTCAATGCCCGCGCGGTGGTCTGCAATCCACTGGATCGCCTCGGGAATTGTTACCAGTTCACTTGCGAGCATCCGTTCCCGCTCCAGCCCCCTTCGACGTCGCGGTGCGTTCGGCAGCAGCCGTGTGAGTTCGGTCCAGGCCGGATGCGGGGATAGCGGTGACCCGGCCGATGTTGCGTGCTGCCTGACGACGGCGAGTGCATGTGTCGGGCGGGTAATCGCCACGTAGGCCACTTCGCGACCGCTGCCATGCGTGTCATCGGCAGACTGGAATGTTGCACTGGGCGTGTGGTCTTCCAGCGAGAAGACCACAACCGTATGGAAGCGGTCGGTACGGACGCGAGTTGCCGGTGCAATCAGGATCGAGCCGACATCCCGCTCGGACGGCGGTGGGATTGGCATTCTGGTCAGTGCAAGCCGATACTCCTCGAGCGTGAGGACACGACCTTCGACCCGTGTAACAGCGTGCAGGTCTCTGAGCAGGTGCACCGCGGCACCAACCAGTCGACGTTCGCCTGTACCGAAGGGGGATGCGGTCTCCAGAACGGCACATACGTTCAGAATCTGAACCGTGGTCTCTTCTGCCGGCGTGTCCAGCAACAGCCGTTCACTGTCAGTGGCCGGTGCCGTCTGCTTCCACTCCGCCGGATGATCACTGAGCCAGCGTTCAACCAGATCAGTGTCGCCTCCGGCAACCCGAGAGGTCTTCCATGCAGCCCACGCAAGTGGATCGTCGGTCGTGACTGCGTCAATCAACGCGAGCATTGCGCGGCCCCCGGGAGTCTCGGGCAGCAGGCGGCCGAACTCAAAGAACGGGCGTAGCCCCGCCCTGCGAAATGCAACGTCCATCAGCTGTCGCTGCACTGATCCGGACACGGACAGGCACGCAATCTCTGTAGACGGGATCCCGCGCGCGAGTGCATCAACAACGTGGCGGGCGACTTCCTCCGCCTCCTGCAATGGCCCGCAACACTCGGTGAATGCAATGGAAGCAGGGGCCTCTGACTCTTCCTCGAGAGGCTGTGCAGTCGGTTCAAAGAACCGGTGCTCGAGTGCCTGCAAGGCTGGAGACGCGAACATCGATGCGCCTGCGACGTCCACCCGGGCACCGATGTTCCTGAACGAGTCGATCAGCTCCTGCCGTTTGTGGAACGCAATCCGCCCCGGTTCGAATGGCATCGTGACTACGACGGGGCGTACGGTTGCCGCTGCCTGCAGCAGCCGTTGCTGGAGCGGCGAGAAGTCATCGAAGCCCCACGCAAACAGTGATGGAGCCGATTCGAGGCCACCCCACCACGGCCCTTCCAGACATCGTCCGGCACGAGCCGCATCGTCCTCAAAACCGACTTCGTCGAGCCACCGCGAGTATCTCTCAACCAGGTCTGTCCAGCCTGCTTTCTCGTCCCGCGGAAATCGGGCGGTGGCGGCAGCCACAGCTTCGGGCCCGAGGATCGCTGCTTCTCGCAGTTCAGTGACAATTCTGGTCGCGGTCGCCGCAAACCCCGGATAGCGTGAGGCTCCCTCGGAAAATGGTCCTGTCCCGATCAATCGCCGGATGGCGATCAGATCGGCACCAGGGGGAATGAGCCGCCCTGTGCCACCGACCGCGGCGTCCACCAGGTGGGTACAGGTTCCTACGCTTACGCCAAGCAGTACGCCTCGTCGTCGGAGCAGTTCCTCGCGCGCGCGTCGGATGTCAGCGGCGGTAGGGACCAGTAGCCAGACCGGTCGCCCGGCCGAGACATCGTCCAACAGCAGATCCATGATCCGCCGTACCTTGCCGCTGTTCGCGGGACCGCACAGGAGCTCGATCGTCACAGGACCGAGTCTACGGCGTCGACCGCTGGCACACCGACATCCCTGCGGAGTACGTGAAGCGCGCGAACGCCTGCCGGCGTGACCTGCCAGACGTCATCCGGGCTGGTTGGTGGCCGCAGGAATCCACCGCTCGCAAGCGCCTCGACCAGCGACGAAATGCGATGGACCGGCCAGGATTGGATGCGATCGATCTCCCAGGCCACGTCCTCGCTGGCGCCGATTGCCGGAGTCCTGTAGACACGTTCAAGAATCGCAACGACAACAGCTTCAGGAGCTGTTGCCTCAGTGGCTTCGGCTGCCAGTGGAGCTGTCGGTGAGTCCATCTGGACAGCGTTGCAGCGTTGGTGTCACAGCTGCGTGACCAGCGTGACGAGATCAGGTCGTCGGCGTCTTGAAGAAGTCATAGTTCTTCGCGATGAAGGGCTCCCACTTCTGGGGTACCGCGTCCTCAGGGAAGATTGCCTCAACCGGACACTCGGGCTCGCACGCCCCGCAATCGATGCATTCTTCAGGATCGATGAAGAGCTGGTCGGGCCCCTCATGGATACAGTCGACCGGACAGACATCGACACATGAACGGTCCTTCAGGCCGATACACGGTTCAGTGATGATGTACGTCACAGGGCGTCCTCCGACCGCCGACATTCAGGTTGTCTGATCTTACACGTCGGGGTCGAACACATCACGACAACCATGACCGTCGCTTACTGTGGCCGGGCCCCGGCTCCGCGCTCGAGCAGCGAGGGAAGCGATCGGACGATTGCTCCCCGCGCGACCACCCGGTCGGCCACGGAGCGGGCCGCCTCGAGCAGATCCGTTCTGACGTGCGGTGCGTAGCCGATGATCATCGATGGCGG
This sequence comes from uncultured Gaiellales bacterium, assembly GCA_964398435.1. GTDB lineage: Bacteria > Actinomycetota > Thermoleophilia > Gaiellales > SKUG01 > CAYNNW01. The sequence goes on from CAYNNW010000227.1 coordinate 4,173, forward strand.
CTGCGATTCAGATCGAAGGCGTGCTGGCAGATCCGGAAAGGACTCCAGGTCCACGATCCAGGCAGCTCCCGGATGGTCCAGCAGCAGTGCCGACACGCGTTGGGTACCCGAACAGCGGACAATCGGGAATCCGTGGTGCTCAAGGCGACTGGGGAACATCAGATCAGGGCAGGCGACAACAACGTCCATGCCGTGATCGTACCGGGTACGCGCAGGTGTCGCGGCCGCTCTCGCGGGTATGGTTGGGGCATGAACGAGCAGAGAAGCCATCGGCGCAGCTGTGGCATGTGGGCGGGCAGGTTGGTGCTGGCGCTGATTGCAGTGGCGTGTATTG
>CAYNNW010000228.1:0-4474 GCA_964398435.1 uncultured Gaiellales bacterium
ACAGCTGACCCCGAATTCCGCTGAGGCGATAGCATCGTCGGAGCGCGCACCCACTGCGCAAATCCCCAACGACGCAAGGAGCCCCAGCAATGGCCGTTGCCGCACCAGCACAGGATCTCAGCTTCACCCTCTCTGACGAGCACACATTGCTGCGCGAAACCGTTCGCGACTTCGCCGAACAGCATGTTGCGCCGATTGCCGAGGAAATCGATCGGGAGAGCCGCTTTCCATACGAAATCGTTCAGGGCATGGCCGAGCTCGGGATCATGGGAATCACCGTTCCAGAGGAGTTCGGCGGTGCCGGCGGCGACACGCTCAGCTACGCCATTGCGGTCGAGGAGCTGGCACGGATCGACTCTTCCGTCTCGATCACGATGTGCGCACACCACTCGCTTGGGACGCTGCCGATCTGGTACTTCGGCGACGAACAGCAGAAGCAGGATCACCTGCCGGCGCTGGCATCCGGCCGCGAGCTTGGAGCATTCGGGCTGACGGAAACACAGGCTGGATCCGATGCTGGCGCTGCCCGGACGACCGCAACGCTCGAGGGCGATGAATGGGTCATCAACGGTTCCAAGATGTTCATTACGAATGCCGGAACGGATATCTCGCGACTCGTCACGATTACTGCAGTCACCGGCAGCGACGATCGCGGCCGCCCCGAGATCTCCAACATCATCATTCCCAACGGCACGCCCGGTTACGAGATTTCGCCCCCGCTCAAGAAGATGGGCTGGCACGCGTCCGATACGCGGGAGCTGTCATTTGCCGATGTACGTGTACCATCCACCAACCTGCTCGGGCAGCGCGGCCGTGGCTTCACGCAGTTCCTCAAGATCCTCGACGGCGGACGCATCGGTGTGGCGTCACTCGGTCTGGGCCTCGCACAGGGCGCGTACGAGCAGGGGCTTGCCTACGCCAAGCAGCGCAACCAGTTTGGCAAGCCGATCGCCGGATACCAGGCCGTTGCCTTCAAATTGGCCGACCTCGCAACCGAGATCGAAGCCGCGCGACTGCTGACATACAAGGCAGCATGGGAAAAGGACAAGGGACTCAACTTCACCCAGACCGCCGCAATGGCCAAACTGAAGACAGGACTGCTCGCCCGCGAGGCCGCAAACGTGTCGCTGCAGATTCACGGCGGCTACGGATTCATGGATGAGTTCCCGATCTCCCGCTTCTACCGCGACGCCAAGATTCTGGAGATCGGCGAAGGCACCAACGAGGTGCAGCAGATGGTGATCGCCAAGACCATCGGCATCGACCTTCACTGAGACAGGGGAACCAGCCATGACTGACACAGCCACCACACACGGAACCATCGAAGGCGTCGTCGTCCACCAGATGACCCGCCACGAGGACGAGCGCGGCGCATTCACCGAGACCTGGCGCCAGTCATGGACCCCGGGCCCACCGATGCTGCAGGCCAACCGCTCAGACAGCGTCGCAGGCACGATTCGTGGCCTGCACTTCCATCTGCGGCAGGCTGACTGGTGGGTCTGCATGCGCGGCCGCATCGTTGCCTGCCTGCACGACCTTCGACGCTCGAGCGGCACGCGTGGAACCACGATGCGGGTCGAGTTGCCAGGCGACTCGAGTGTCGGCCTGTACATCCCCCCCGGGATCGCCCACGGTTTTGGCGCGCTGGAGGATTCGACGCTGACCTACCTGGTCGACCGGCCGTATGACGCGGCCGACGAGTTCGGTGTGCGCTGGGACGATCCAACGATCGGATTTGACTGGGGTATCGATACACCGATCCTCAGCCAGCGAGATCAGGAGAATCCACTCATCGCCGACCTCGACTGGCGACTCCAGCCCGAGTAACAGCACCGCGCCAGCTACACTGAGGTGCGTGGGTAATTCCGATCACGCTTCAGCCCGTTCCTTCAGCGACTCAGACGCACGCGCCGTCTATGACCTGGCAGCGGAGTTTGGCCAGGCCCGAAGCGTTCCGCTTGTTGAACGCGTGTATTCGCACCTCCCGCACCTGAATGAAGGACAGGTTGCTGCTGTTATCGAACACGTCCAGCGTTTCGAGGGACGAGCATGGACGCTTGCCGAGAAGATCTGGGACGACGCGATCAGCAAGGAATCCGCGAAGTCGAGCTTGGCCCGCGAGTTTCCCGAGCTTGCAGATCGGGCCGGCCGAGCCATGAGTCAGGCGATGTACTTCGTCGCAAAGTAAGTGTTGATGGTCGAGATCGACGACACAGCCGGTGAAAATCCTACGACTCCGCCCCCACGGGACCCCGTGATCGGGCTGTTGGTTTTCGGCCTGATTGGCCTGGTCATGATCTGTGCTGGCGTCTGGTTCATTCGTGGCGCCTGGACCGAGCATGCGGACGTTGCTGCCGTTCGCGATGATGGTGTCACTGTTCCTGCACGCGTGGCCCGAACAGAAGGCGGTTCGGTTGCAACACGACCTCGCGGCACGCACGTCCGCGTGGTGCTGCCAGATGGGGATACAGCAGACGTGCCATCACCTCACCGATACGCATCAGGCGACCGGGTTCAGGTGAAGCGCTCGCAGCGACGCCCGCGGGCAGTACGGCTGGTCGGCTACGAGCAGGACCGATCGCTGATGTGGGCAATCGTGGGATCCATCCCACTGCTGCTTGGCGCTGTCACCGTGGCGGCCGTGGCACGCTCACTTACTTCGCGCTGATGGCCTGCTGGCCAGAGGTGGCAGTACCGGCGCCGCCCATCCCATTGAGAAACCAGCCATATCCGAAGCCGTTGCGTGGCGTCTTCTGCCCGTCAATCTGATCAGCGACGAGGCTGGCCGTGTCCTTCGCGACCTCGCCGGGTGCCCGCAGCAGGCTACTGAGCATCATGCCCTGCACTGCTCCGAGGAATCCGATGACTGTTCCCACGGTTCCGCCGAACTTACCGACGACCGGCAGCTTCGAGATGCCCTTGCCGATGTCCTTGCCAACGGTATAGACGCTCTCGATCGGATAGATCGAGGTCTTGTCAGCCGTAATGCCAATCTGGCGCGTCGCTTCGAAGACACCATCACCGACGTCGCGGATTCCGTTTGCCAGTCCGCTGCGAACCACGCCGGCGGGAGCCGGAGTCGGTGAGATCGGGCGAGGAGCTGCTGCGGCGGGAGAGACCATTGTCTGCGTTCCAATCCGTGGAGTGCATGTCGTGCATGTCGACCACGCGCCTCATGCGCCATGATCGGTCAGATGGATTGTCGCGGATCATGCGACCGTGCCGGGACCTGCCGAGGCTGCTATGGCCCGTCATGACCGTGGGTGCGACCGCTGCCGGACGCCACCCAGATCAGGGCCGCGGCGCCGAACTTGTGACCCGATAGCCATGCCCGCGAAGCGCGCCGACGATGTCTGCGGCGTGGGTGATATTCCGCGTCTGCAGCACCAGGCCGACGGCCGTCTCTCCAAGCCCCATCCGCACACCTTCACGACGGTGCTCAACGTTGACCACGTTTACCCGCATCGCCGCGACCTGCGCCAGAAGCCGCGACAGCTCGCCCGGCCGGTCATCAAGCATGACCTCAATCGTGGTAAAGCGACCGGCCACAGTCAGCCCGTGGCGGATCACTGGCATCAGTTGCATCGGATCGATATTGCCGCCTGAAACCATGATCGCAACGGCACCTGTCGGTGCCACCTTGCCCGACGTCAGCGCCGCAAGCGCTGCCGCCCCGGCGCCTTCAACAACCTGCTTACCCCGCTCGAGCAGCCAGAGAATCGCCTGTCCAAGGTCGTCTTCCTCGACCGTAACGACGTCGTCGACCAGGTCCCGGATCAACGTGAAGGTCAGTTCACCCGGCTGCTTGACGGCGATACCGTCGGCCATTGTTGCCGTGTGCTCGACATTCACTGGATACCCGGCCGCCATTGCCGCGACAAGACTGGGACACGCCGCGGCCTGTACGGCGACGATACGCACCGAAGGCTTCAGCGCCCGAAGGGCAACGGCGATGCCGCTGCACAGGCCCCCGCCTCCAACCGGAACAACCACCGTCCCAAGGTCAGGAATCTGCTCGGCGAGTTCCAGCCCGATCGTTCCCTGCCCGGCAACGATGCGAGGGTCATCGAATGGGTGAACGAACAGTGCCCCCTCGCTGTCAGCCCATTGGCGGGCTGCCTCGAGCGACTCGCTCAGACTCTCGCCTTCGAGTACGACTTCGGCCCCATATCCGCGCGTCGCATCCACCTTTGCAAGCGTTGCGTCGACCGGCATGTAGATCCGGGCCGATATCCCAAGTTCCGCTGCTGCAAATGCAACACCCTGCGCGTGGTTTCCGGCACTCGCTGCCACCACCCCTCGACCACGTTCGGTCGGATCGAGCGACGTCATCAGACTCATCGCTCCGCGCAGCTTGAACGATCCCGTTCGTTGCAGGTGCTCGGCCTTCAGATACACGGGCACGCCGTAGTCCTGCGACAGGCTGTCCTTGCGGAGCACTGGTGTGTGCCGAACCCACGGCTCGATCCGCGTC
>CAYNNW010000229.1:0-4465 GCA_964398435.1 uncultured Gaiellales bacterium
CTGGGCGGCAACGTCGTCGAGTTTTCTGGTGTGGGCAAGGCGTATGGCGAGAAGCTGCTGTTCGAGGACCTGTCATTCACGCTGCCACGCGGCGGAATCGTCGGCATCATCGGCCCCAACGGTGCCGGCAAGACCACGCTGATGCGCATGCTGGTCGGCCAGGAGCAGCCGGATAGCGGGTCAATCACGCTGGGCGAAACCGTCGACCTGGGCTACGTTGACCAGTCGCGCGATTCACTTGAGGCCGGCAAGACGGTCTGGGAAGAGATCAGCGGCGGCCACGACTTCATCGACGTCGGCAAGCGCGAGGTCAACAGCCGCGCCTACGTTGGCCAGTTCAACTTCAAGGGATCAGACCAGCAGAAGCGCGTCGGCGACCTGTCGGGCGGCGAACGAAACCGCGTCCACCTGGCCAAGCTGCTGCGTGAAGGCTGCAACCTGCTGCTGCTGGACGAGCCCACCAACGACCTGGACGTCGACACGCTGCGATCGCTGGAAGAGGCACTGCTCGTCTTCCCCGGCTGCGCAATGGTCACCAGCCACGATCGATGGTTCCTCGACCGGATCGCGACGCACATTCTCGCCTTCGAGGGCGACAGTGAGGTCGTCTGGTTCGAAGGCAACTTCGAGCAGTACCACGAGGACCTGAAGCGACGAAAAGGCGACGACGCACTGCTGCCAAAGCGGGTCACATACCGCAAGCTGGTCAAGGGCTGATCCGTCGAGGGACGAAACGCGCCGCGCATTACGCGCACGCACACGTAAAGACAGCATTGCGCGATGCCGATACCCTCAGTGTGCGACCCCCGCGGCACCTGTACACGATCCTGTTGGCACTCTTTGTCACGCTCTGCTGCGCTCCAGCCGCTCAGGCAGATTCTGCAGAGGGAACCCCTGGGGCGTATCGATACTCCAGCGGCAGGATTACTGCCGGGGCACTCCATACCTGCATGATTTCGGCATCGGGTGGCGTGCGCTGCTGGGGACGCAATGACGTCGGCCAGCTCGGCCTGGGAAACACCACCGACGTGGGCGACAACGAGGCTCCCTCAACGACCACCCTGGTGCCATTGGGAGCCGGCCGCACGGCAACTGCGATTACCGCCGGGAATTACCACACGTGCGCCCTGCTCGACAACGGAGCAGTTCGTTGCTGGGGGTCGGGAACGGTAGGCCGTCTCGGCTTGGGCAATACAAACTCGATCGGTGACAATGAGTCGGTGGATTCGGTCGGTACAGTCAACCTCGGTGCTGGACGAACGGCCACGGCGATCTCCGCCGGAACGAGCCATACATGCGCGATCCTCGACACAGGTGACCTGCGCTGCTGGGGCTCAAACACGTATGGCCAGCTTGGCCGTGGCAACATAACAACGATCGGTGACAACGAAACACCCGACTCCATCGGCACCATTAATCTGGGAGTTGGCCGAACCGCAGTTGCCGTGCATGCAATGGAGTCCCGGACGTGCGCTGTATTGGATACCGGCAATCTGCTCTGTTGGGGCGACAACTCGATGGGCAGACTTGGGCTTGCGCACACCAACGCAATTGGTGACAACGAAACGCCCGACACTGCGGGCACGATCAGCCTCGGCGCCGGGCGAACTGTACGTGCCGTCAGCGGTGGCGCATACCAGACTTGTGCGATTCTCGACAATGCAACCCTGCGCTGTTGGGGCCCCAACGTCGACGGCGCAACAGGATCCGGCTATGGTGCCAATGTCGGCGACGACGAAGTACCAAGCTCAGTACCGGTGGTTGACATCGGAGCCGGCCGAACGGCACGCGCAATAGTTGCAGGCCTAGATCACACCTGCGTCGTGCTGGACAACAGCGACACCCGATGTTTTGGCAGCAATGTCAATGGACAAATCGGCCTCCCCGGCACCATTGCAGTCGGTATGTACGATACGCCCGGCACGGCTGCGCCTGTATCGCTCGGTACCAGCCTTACCGTTACTGCCATGAGTGCTGGCTGGCATCACACATGCGCGCTATTGGATGATGGCACGACTCGATGTTGGGGCGATAATCGCTACGGCCAGCTCGGTTCATCCGTTGACAGGGTGATTGGCGATAGCGAGGCGCCATCATCCGTGGCCACGGTCAACATTGGTACAGGGCGAACGGCCTCTTCCATTACCGCTGGCAGCTCACACGCCTGCGCAATCCTTGATACCGGTGATGTTCGATGCTGGGGAAACAACGAATTTGGCCAACTTGGACTGGGAAATACGGCACCCGTTGGCGACAACGAAACTCCTGACAGTCAGCCAACGGTCAATCTCGGTGTCGGACGCACTGCAACCAAGATCGGGGCTGGGTATGGACAGACGTGTGCGCTGTTGGATAACGGATCAATCAAGTGTTGGGGGATCAACTACTCCGGCGACCTTGGTCTGGGACACACCGATCTGATTGGGGATGACGAAACCCCGGCAACCTCAGGAACAGTGAACCTCGGGGTCGGGCGAACGGCAACTGACCTTGCTGTCGGTGATTCACACGCCTGCGCAATCACAGATATCAGCACGGTGCTGTGCTGGGGATCTGGCGGATTCGGCCGACTGGGTTACGGCAACACCAACTCCATCGGCGACGACGAGACGCCGGACAGTGCAGGAGCAGTCAATCTGGGCGTCGGACGGACGGCCGTCAAGATTTCGGCGGGGAACGCCCATACCTGCGTGATTCTGGACAATGGAGCCCTTCGATGTTGGGGGTATGGCGGCAACGGTCGTACCGGCCTCAACAGCACTGCAGACATTGGTGATAATGAAACCCCTGACAGCGCTCCCACAGTCAGCCTGGGTGCAGGTCGTACTGCGCTTGCAGTCGACGCCGGCTACCAGAACACGTGCACAGTTCTTGACAACGGTACCGTGCGTTGCTGGGGCCAGGGGTCGTACGGTGTCAACGGCATGAGCAATACGACCCAGATAGGGGACAACGAACTCCCCAGCTCCATTGGTACGGTAAACATTGGAGCAGGACGGACGGCCACCAAAATTTCGCATGGACAGTGGGCAACCTGCGTGATTCTGGACACCGCCGACATGCGATGCTGGGGATACAACAATGCAGGACAGCTGGGCCTCGGGCATACGTCCAATATCGGGAATGATGAGACCCCTGGCTCTGTGGCAGTTGTTGACCTCGGCGCGGGGCGTACTGCAACTTCAGTTTCTGTCGGCACTGAATTCGCCTGCGCAATCCTCGATACTGGAAGTGTCAGATGCTGGGGCGACAACAAAAATGGCAAGGTTGGACTGGGATACGATGGTATCGTCGGTGAATCAGAGACTCCTGCAGCAGTAGCCACGATCTCCACAGGAATCGTGCCGAACGTCTACCAGGCCGTTGCGACCTCCGACTCGGGAACCGGTGAGCTCGATGCCACGAGTAGCTGCATCGGTTCGTTCTGGTACGCCGCTTCAACGACGTACCAGTGGCATCGCGATGGGAACCCGATTGTCGGGGCGACGTCCTCGACGTACGATGTCGACCATGCAGATGATGGAAAGACGCTGACGTGCACTGTTACCGGAACCAATGGCAACGGATCGGTTACAAGCTCAGCCTCGGCAGGTATCTCAGCAAACACTCCTCCGACGCTGCCGACGATCGACGCTCCGTCGCATGTTGCGGGTACGTGGTCTTCTGATGGATCGGTTGATGTTGAGTGGCCGGGTTCTGCTGATGCGCAGGGGGTTTCTGGGTATTCGGTGTCAATGACGTCTGGTGCTACCGATGATCCCGGCACTGCTATCACTACCGCAGGCACTACCGATACCGTGAGTCCGGGTGATGGGTCGTGGTATTTGCATGTTCGGGCTCGTGATACGACCAATCGGTGGACGGCAGCTCAGCATCTTGGCCCGTTCCAGGTCGATACGACAGATCCCACCCCTGCGGTGCCGGCTCCCGCGGTGGGTGCTCCGGCGGTGAGTACGTGGTCGAGTGATGCGAGTTTTGATGTAGATCTTGCGGGCGCCGCAGATGCCACCAGCGGTGTGGACGGCTACTCATTCGAGTGGGACACAGCTGCCACGACGACGCCGGATACCACCGCTGATGCGAATGGTGCGACCACCACACTGAGCAGCCCAGCCCTGACCGACGGTGAGCACTACCTGCATGTGCGCACCGTCGATGCCGCCGGCAACTGGAGTGCGACCGAGCATCTCGGGCCATTCCAGATCGATGCGACCGATCCGACCCCTGCGGTGCCGGCTCCCGCGGTGGGTGCTCCGGCAGTGAGTACGTGGACGAGTGACGCGAGTTTTGATGTGGATCTTGCGGGAGCTGCGGATGCGACCAGCGGTGTGGATGGGTACTCGTACGAGTGGGACACAGCTGCGACCACGACGCCTGATACCACCGCTGATGCGAACGGTGCGACCACCACGTTGAGCAGTCCGGCCTTGACTGATGGTGAGCACTATCTGCATGTGCGTACCGT
>CAYNNW010000230.1:0-4463 GCA_964398435.1 uncultured Gaiellales bacterium
GAGGTCGGCAGCACGTTCACGGCGAGCGACGGCGCTGCTGGCGCTGCCGAAGCGACGCTTGCGCCGGGGCTGACGCTGATCGTCGGTCTGTTCGTGATCATCGCCCAGCTGATCATTCTCGCGGTGTTGATCGTGCGCGCCGCGCTGATCTACATCGTGACGCTGTTCTTGCCGCTGGTGCTGGCAGTGCAGGTCTGGCCTGCCACGCGGCACATGACCCGCAAGGCGCTGGAACTGCTCGCGGTGCTCATCTTGTCGAAGTTTGCGATCTTCACCTGCTTTGCGCTCGGAGCCGGCGCCTACACCTCTGCCGGCGCAGGCAGTGCCTCGCCCGTGCAGAGCGCTATCGTCGGCCTTGGCGTGATGGCCGCTGCTGCGTTTTCGCCGATGCTGCTGATGTCGATTGTCCCGGGGATCACGGGATCGTTCGGGGCGGGCTATCCCGGCGGGCGCATGACCGGCGGCGGACCCGTCGTTCGAACCCCGATGCAGGTGATGCGAAGCACCCTGTCGGGTGTCTCAACTGTTCGCCGCCCGGGCACCTCAAGCTCTACCCGCACGCACACCAGCGGCCGCTCGAGCAGCACGCACCAATCGGCGCCCCAACCGCCCGCGGCAGGCGCCGCTCGCGAAGGCGCGCACACCCCACCGTCTGGCTCACCGCATGCACGACTGTCCGCAGGCGCAAGCACGGTCGCAAGCAACCCGACCACCGCAACCACTGTCGGCGGCGGAGCGCAACCGATGCCGCCTGCCACCAGCATCGTCCGCGCCACAAGCTCTCCGACGCCTGCGGGCGCGGATTCGGCTGTCGGCGCAGCAAGCGTGTCCGCACATGCTGTCGGCGATCAGGCGCAGCGGTCCGTGCCTGCTGTTTCCGCGGCTCCCGTCGGGGGCGCAGCGCCTGTGTCGCGTGACGGCTTTGCTTCGGTGCGTTCGAGCAAGTCCTTCAACCTGGAGACCACCTGATGACCACCCCCAACTCTGATGTACAGCTCTACCGGTTCGGTCCCGCATCGGTCAGTGGAGCGTTCGGCTCGCCGATCTCGTGGCTCCAGACCGCAAGCCTCGGCGCGGGCCTGTACGCCGCGTACCGCGTCTTCGCAACCGACAGCATCTTGGCCGTTCCGATCGCGATCGCACTCGTACTCGTGACGTGCGCTGCGACGTTCGTTCCTGCCCGCGGACGAGAACCAGTCGAGTGGCTCCCCATCATTCTGTTCGCGGCGACTCGTAAGCTCTCCGGGCGTCATCGGTTCCGGTCGGCTGCTCCGGGACGTGGCTTTGGTGGACACATCGAAGACCCCGAAGGTGCTGGCATCGTTCCCCCTGCGGATCTGCCGCCGCAGCTGAAGGGTATCGAGATCATCGACGCTGCCTTCGACCGTCATGCGGTCGGTGTCGTCAAGGACGCCAAGGCGCACACTTACAGCGCCGTGCTCAAGGTGCGCGTCTCCGCCTTCGGTCTGCTGTCCTCGTCGGACCAGCAGCGCCGTCTGTCGGCGTGGTCGGCGCTGCTCACCAATCTGTGTCGTGAGGGTACGCCGATCAGTCGCGTGCAGTGGATCGAGCGCACGATCCCTACCGATCCCGACGAGCTGGTCAGGTATCACCTGACCGCGCGCGACCCGGCTCGCGACCGCGAGTCGGGTGTCGTCAAGAGTTACGAGTCGCTGATCGAGGAGTCCACGGCTGCCACCCAGGATCACGAGTTGTTCTTGCTGGTGCAGGTGTCGCATCGGCGTGCCAAGCCGCTCATCAAGCGTCTCGCCGACGACACCGACGAGGGCGCGTGCCTGCTGCTCATGCAGGAGCTGCAGACCATCGCTGAGGGTCTCGTTGCGTGCGACATCGAGCCGCTCGGCGCGCTCAAGCCCCGCACGCTTGCCAAGCACATCCGCCTCGCTTACGACCCGTTCCAACGGCGCGCGCTCGACCGCCTCGGCGTAATTGATGCCCACCAGGATGGCACATCGGCGATCAACGCCTGGCCGCTCGCAACCATCGCGGAATGGGATCACAACCGAAACGAGGGCGCGGTACAAGCAACCTACTGGGTCGCGGAATGGCCACGCCGCGAGGTGCCCGCGGCGTTTCTCTTGCCGCTGCTGTTGCAGGCGAACATGCAGCGCTCGATCAGCGTTGTGATGGAACCGCAACAGATCAGCAAGGCTCTCTAGAAAGTCGAAGCCGCGATCGTTGGCGACCAGACATCGGAGCAGGTGCGCTCATCCAAGGGCTTTGCACAGACTGCGCGGCGGGCGAAGCGCTCGAATGATCTGTTCAGGCGCGAGGCAGAACTCGCATCGGGCTTTGGCGAGTTTCGTTATGCCGGCTACGTCACCGTGTCTGCGCGCGACGTCGATGAGCTCGAGCACGCCTGCGCAGCGATGGAAAACCGTGCGCTGCAATGCCGCCTGCAACTGCGGCGCCTCAACGGCGTGCAAGACGCAGCGTTTCCGAACACGCTGCCGCTCGGGCTGGGACTTGCAGGACCCGGAGGTGCACGATGATCGACATCCTGCTCTCCTTGACCAAGCGCCCCGAGCACCGCGCAACCACCGCGCACCTCGGGGCGATCTACCCGTTCGTTGCGCAGGGCGGTCTCGGAGGGCGCGGTGTGCTGATTGGTTACGACCAGTCTGGCGGCGCCTTCTGCTATGACCCGTGGGTCCAGTACGGCCGATCAATCACGAATCCCAACATGATCGTCATGGGCATCGTGGGCCGCGCCAAGTCCAGTCTCGTGAAGACCTACCTGTACCGGCAGGCGAACTTCGGCCGTCAGCACTGGATCGTTGATCCCAAAGGCGAGTACTCGCCACTCGCACAGGAGCTTGGATGCACTCCGATCACGCTCACGCCCGGGGGAAGTATTCGCTTGAATCCGCTTTCCGCGCATGCCGGTCCGCACGCGCAGCTGCGCCTGCTGGTAGCCGTGGCTTCCGCGAGCATTGGCAGGCCGTTGTCGCCGACCGAGTCGATGATCTGCGCCGAAACGCTCCAGACCTTCACAGGCGACGATCAACCGGAGCCGACGCTGCCGCGCGTGGTCGACAGGCTGCTCGACCCGGTCGAATCCGTAGGCGACGCAATGCGCCTGACCCGCGACGACCTGCTCGACGCATCGAAGGATCTCGCGTACGGGCTCTCGCGCCTGTGTCGCGGTGACCTTGCCGGCATGTTCGACGGTGAGACCACGCAAGGTATCGACCTCGCAGGCACAAGTGTCGTGCTCGACCTGCACCACGTGGTCGACTCGGCCGCGATCGGGATCATCATGATCTGCGCCGCCGCATGGCTCGCCGCCGCAATCGCAGCCGAAGCCGCCGCCGAATCAGTACGTCGCAACCGCATTATCGTCGTCGATGAAGCATGGCGCGTGCTCTCGAACCTCGCGTGCGCGGAGTGGCTGCAGGACTCGTTCAAGCACTCGCGCTCGTACGGTGTGCAGAACATCGTCGTGATGCATCGCATCTCAGACCTGCAAGCCGCCGGCGACGACGGCAGCCGCGTCGCGCGCCTCGCGCAGGGACTGCTCTCGGATGCTGAGACCAAAGTGATCTACGCACAGGACAAGGCAGAGCTCGAGACCGCTGAGCGCCTGCTCGGACTGACCGACACCGAGCGCGACGAGCTACCCAACCTCGGTCGCGGACTCGCGCTGTGGATCGTGGGCGACCGCTCGTTCCTCGTGCGTCACGTCTTGTCCGAGCACGAGCTTGCGATCGTCGATACCGACGCGCGCATGCGCGCCGCACTCACCGACGACATCGACCCCGAGGACCTCGCGGCATGAACAAGCGTGATGACACCTCGGGCGATGCGCTCATCATTGTTGGCATCGCGATCTTCGCGCTGCTGATCCTTGCCGGCTGCGCGGTGTGGATCGCCGCGCAAGGCGTGGTGCTCGTCACCGAGCAGCGACTGCTCACGCCCGAGTCCGGGTCGATGCTCGACATCGGCCCCGCCCTCATTGACCATCCGACCAATCCGGCAGCAGCGTTCGCCGCCCCCGATCGAGCACACCTGCCCGCGGGACTCTGGCTCTACGCAATCGCCGCCGCACTCGTTGCCGCGCTCGGCATTCTCGTTGCCCTGCTCGTCGACAGGTTCTGGTTTCGCCGCTCGCAAGGAAAGGCGTCAGAGGGCCAGTGGGCGAAGGCGGCTGATCTCGCGCCATTGAGCGTGCGTGATGCGAGCGAAGGGCGCCTCGTGCTCGGGCGCCTGGGGCGCTCGCTGATCGCGACTCAGCAGCACCACAGCGTCATCGTCTTCGGACCAACCGGATCGGGAAAGACCACCGCACTTGTCGTTCCCGCGCTGCTGGAGCACAACGGCCCGGCGATTGCGCTGTCGGTCAAGACAGACCTTGTTGCCGACACGATCACACGCCGCGCCGGTATCGGACCGGTGTTCGTCTACGACCCCCTCTCCCTCACGGGCATCGACGGCGACGTGGA
>CAYNNW010000231.1:0-4455 GCA_964398435.1 uncultured Gaiellales bacterium
GAGTGACAATCCATTTTGGCTGCCTTTGGCGGGGGGGCCTCAATGTCTGGTGCTGACAGCATGTACCTTGTCAGCCTGCTCGAAATGAGCGCCTGGCTGCTGGTACTCATCATTGGCGCGCGAGTCGTGTCACGAAGATCTACGCTGGGGTGGCCGGCCCTCATCGTGCTGCTCGGAATTGCAGGTCGGAGCTGCACCCGCTTACTGGTCGACAACCTGGGAATTCCCGGACAGTCATCCACTCCCTTGGTCGACTGGCTGCTCGCAATCTCGGCAATCATCGTCGCATGCAGTACGTGTCGAACGCGTCGCGCACCACTTCCCCAATGGCGATCTCCGACGGGCCAATCAACTGTTGAGGTCGCACTCGCCCTCCCAATGCTCGCAATGCTGCTGCTCGCAATTGTTGAGATCGGCGGAACTGTCGCGGTCTATATGGACCTGACATCAGCAACGCGGGATGCCGCACGGCGTGCCGTCAGCGTTCGCCAGGAATCCAACCCCCAACAATTGGTCATCGATGCATTCAATGAATCCATGGACAGACCGGAGTCACGTGACTCAACCGTGACCGTTGCGGGGGGCTGGAATCAAGACGATGAAGTAACTGTCACCAGTGAACTCCCATGGGAGATCGAGATTGCCGGCATTCATGTTTGGGACGGCAATCTGCGCGCCAGATCCATCGTGGTGATCGGATGAGCCGCACCGCGACACGGCCACTTAACCCGCATGCCATTGGTTCAGAATGTGGACAGTCGACTGCCGAGTTCGCACTTGTTGCCCCCGTGCTGTTCACCCTCATCTGGGGGATCATGATCTTCGGCATCTCGTACGGAAAGATGCTGGATCTTCAATCCGCGGTACGGGAGGGCGCACGCAAAGCATCGATTTCGGTTGATTCGGCGGATCCCGTGGGCGACTCGGAACAAGCCGTGCTGAATGCCACGTCACTCATTGACGACGACGATGTGGCCGTCACGGTAACACCGGCTCCGTCCCCACCGTGGGAGCACGGTGACCAGATCACCGTACGCGCCGAATCGCCTTACACACTCAACCTCATGGGAATGACGCTGTGGGACGGAAACCTCACGGCCGAGGCTGAAGTTCGGGCTGAATGAAACCTGCTCTCCCAGATCTCCGCTCCCAATCGGGGCAGTCGTTCCCGCTAATCGCACTGCTCATGGTGATCCTGATCGCAATCTGCGGCATTGCAATTGACGTCGGATACGGGCTGCTCCAGAAACGTCGACTTCAGGCGTCGGTGGATCTGGCACTGTTGTCGGCCGCCCGAGAGCTGCCTGATGCTCAGGCTGCAGCGGCGTCGGCACAGGAATACGCCGAGCGCAATTTCCACGAAGTATCGGACCAGTCCATCACGGTCGAGGTTGATACCAGCTGTATGAACCCTGGGTGCGCAGCAGACGACAAGATCACCATGCGCGCCACGACCAACACTCCGACCTTCTTTCTGCCTCTATTCGGCATTGATGACTGGACTGTCGGAACAGGCGGCGCCGCCTGTGGCCCATGCGACTCCAGCCCCTTCGCGTACGACGTGGTAGTCGTACTAGACCGATCGTATTCCATGTGTACCAGCGGCTGGGGGGGATACAACGGTTGTACGGACTTGCAGAACGCCAAGGAAGGTGTTCGTGAACTTCTCGAGTTTTTCGACCCCGATACCGATCGGGTGTCCTTGGCCGTTCTGGGCTCAGCTGATACGAACAGTTGTACGTCGACGCCGGCGTGCCCAACAAGTACTACGTACGGCAGACCGTTTTCTCATGCGTCTGCTCCAACCTCCTACGGCTGGGTAACAGGGACGGCAGCCAGTTCTCCCTACTGCACAGACTCCGCCGACCCCAGTCATCCAAACTCCGGAAGCAATGGCCGGTTCTATAGGAGTGCCGGAGACTTCATGGATGGCTCACCAGGCAATCACGACAAATGGGTCCTGGTTCCACTGTCGCAGGGAACTGATTTCAAGAACAGTGACGGAACGATTAATGAATCGAGCCAGTTGCTGGATACGCTGGATTGCATCAAGCACAAGTATTGGACTCCGATAGCTCCTGCAATATACGAGGCAACCGAGGAGTTGCGATCCAACGGTAGGCTTGAGGACAGTAATGGAGATCCAGTGACACAGGTGATCGTGTACCTAGGCGACGGAGGCGCAACCGCACAGCCAATGCGTCGCAACAACAACGGCACTCCAACGACTACACAGAGCTGGTACTCGCCAACGCCCGGGAACAACGACATGCCGTGCCACGATGCGGTTGCGCAGGCAGATCGTGCCAGGTCATTTGGAATACAAGTCTTCACGATTGGCTACGCGCTCAACGAAGGCAGCGCGAACAGTTGCACGAAGAACAGCGGAGCCAGCGAGAGTGGAGTCACCGCTAGGCAGGCGATTGAACAGATGGCAGATGATCCTGACCACTTCTATGAGAAACAGACAGCAGGCGACGTGACCGACCTGTTCCAGGCGATTGGACACTCAATTACTTCGGGCGGAACTCGCCTCGTCGAGTAGGGGGGATGTGACTAGCGCCAACCGTTGCGCTGCTGTGTCAGTCGCTCGCGCGCTGCCGCAAGCCGCTCACTCGGCCGACCCGCAAATGGGCGCGCCGCGGCATCGCCAGAGACCGTTGACGCTCGAACGGCCTCGTCCTGCATGTGTCGCTGAAACCCGGAGCTCGCCCGCTGCCACCACTCCTGGTTGGCATTGTCGTCAAAGAAGCTCCCTGTCGCCGCCCGCGTCGACCCTGCCGCTGCAGCTGTTGCCGGCTCGCCCGCTGCACGGGGCTGCCCCCACGGCGTGTGGGCAATGAACCTTCCGCTGTCACGAAGCGACGTCAACTGAGCAAGTGATTCGGCTGCGTGATTGGTAATGCGCTGTTCCAGAGTCGTACTCAGGGTCGTCGCCCCCTTGACCGCCTGACTCTCCTCAACCAGCAACTTCGACATCGCCGGCCATCGCTCGCCCAGCAGCACCGACCCGGACTCCAGAAGCGTCGCCAACCGCGGAAGCTTGCCCGACGCAATCGCCCCGGGCACACGCTCAAACAGCATGATCCCGTGCTCGATGTTGCTTGCGAGCAACAGCATGTCGCGACTCATGGGCTCCCCTCCCCTCCTGCGCACGCACTGACAGACCGCGTGCACACGCCTGGGTATCGAAAGTGATGCGACCGGCCGTTCCACTTCTCGGGAATCGCATGCTCGCAGTGGAATCGCGTTTTTGCGCAAAAAAGTGGGGGCGAGACCGCCCACTAGTCTCGCCCCCTATATATGTGAACCGGGTGGGCAGCCGGTTGGCGCTGGCTGGTTGAGATGTGGGGGGATGGGCTACCGGGCCGCTGCGCCTGAGGGGAGGGCCCCAGAATGGGGCACGCTCCACGTGACCTTATTGGTCAGCGCAACGTCCGACAGCGCGTCCCCCGGTGGTCCAACCGACCGCCCAGGTTCGCCTGTCTGTGTGAGCCACGTGCGCCTTCATGGAAGGTCCTTTCGACAAGGAACATTAGGTATCCACTTCGGCAACCAGGCAGTCTCGCCGCCGAAACGACGAGATCCACGGCTTTGCGCCCCCGCCTCACGACGGGTTTGCCTTTTTCGGTGACTCACGCTAGGTATCGGCACAACCTGCGAATGCTTTAGGTCAAATTGCAACATTCGCAAGAACGTGACGGGTACGCCGGCCCCTCGCTCCGTCGTGCTCAAAACAGGCATGACAACTCGGTCCCGCATTCTGCGGACGGGTAGGCTCAATCGCTGAGTGATCCGGGTATGCACTGGCCACGCCAGACAACGCCGGATCGGCACCACCACTCCTCGGAGGAATTCATGGAATCCAGATTCACCACGTCCGACCCGCATGCCAGCGACGCCGATCTGCTCGGCCTGGTGGTCGAGTCGACTGATGGACTTCCATTTGCCTTCGCATCGCTGGACGCACATGTACATGGTGCGCTCGGTCGCGAGCTGGCGCGAGGTGGACTGCGCGATGGCAAGGGAGACATGGTGGTCGTCACCGGTGCCGAAACAGGCCCAGGGCGCATCGCACTGGTCGGCATCAAGGTCGGTGACGACGGTCGCGAGGAGGCGCTTCGAACGGCAGGCGCACGACTCGCAGCCCGCGCACGTGGACTGCGCTGCAAGCACGTCGCCCTGGTGGCCCCCGTCGGCGGCGATGCCGAGCGCGATCTGGCACTGATGATTGAAGGCTTTGCGATTGGCGCCTACCGCTACAACCGATTCAAGTCGGCAAACGAGGAGCGAGGCGACGACGATCAGCCAGGCAACGATGCCCGCTCGGACGAGGAGATCGCAGCCGACGCCCCTGCTGATGCAGAAGTTCTGATGCCGCCCACGGCACCCGCAATTGAGCTGCTCGAGATTCTTGGTGCCAACGACGAGGCCCGCGAAGCCGCCCAGCGCGCG
>CAYNNW010000232.1:0-4453 GCA_964398435.1 uncultured Gaiellales bacterium
GAGTTGTGAACCGGCAGCGCCACTCGCGCCAGCCTGTGCGGCATATTGTGGAGCAGTTCCATGCACTGCTGCGCCCGCAGTTGAGGCGGCAGCAGGGTTCTGCGCACCTGACATTGCGGCCATCTGTTCCGCGGTGAGCGCACCCCCCGACTGCGCATCCTGGCCAGATCCGCTGGCATTACTGCTCTGCGAGGAAGCATTCGAGGCCTGCATTTCCAGCGCCTGGGCCTGCGCGGCAATTGCCTGTTGCTGCTGGATGGTTGCCGCATCAATTCCTGGAAATTGTGATCCGGGGGCAGACATGCCAGCTCCGCTGCCAGCTGGCAGTCCGGATCCGGCTGAGAGTGCAGTTGGCGACAGGCCAGGCACCGTGATTCCCCCTCGATACGGTAGTTCCCCTACCAGATGTATCGAGCGCGCCGACGGGAGCGTTGCACGGGAACCGGCGAACCGCAGTCGCGGGGCGCAGTCAGCGCATTACACGCTGCTATCGCTACTTGGCCTTGGCGATCTTCTTCACTTCCCAGTGAAGGGTGCCACGAGGAACCTCGATCTCGACGACCTCGCCCTTCTTACGCCCCACCAGCGCTTTGCCAACGGGAGATTCGTGTGAAACGCGGTTCTCCAGCGGATCAGCCTCCGTCGAACCGACGATCGTGTACTTCTCTTCGTCGCCACTATCCTTGTCGACCACAGTGACCACGGTGCCGAGATTGACGGTCTTCGTATCGACATCGCTGACTATCCGGGCGGTTCGAAGCTTCTCTTCGATCTGCAGGATCCTCGACTCCACGCGCGCCTGCTCATTCTTGGCGTCGTCGTATTCGGCATTTTCGGAAATGTCGCCGTACTCTCGGGCAATCTTGATCCGCTCAGCGACCTCCGCCCGCCTGACCGTGGTCAGATGGTCGAGTTCGTTCTGAAGCTTCTGATGCCCTTCCTCGGTCAGCAGCGTCTCGCGCGTGTCCATTCCTGCTCCGATCAATTGCGGGTCCGTCGCCTGACGGGTCTGCCGAGCAGTGAGCAAACGCAATTTCACTGGCAGGCAGTACGTGCGGGTGCGTGTTCCCCGGAAGCCTGGAAGCCGAACCTGGTGCCCCATGGGCCACGTTCACGGCAGCTTCCTGACATCCCCCTGTATGCACGCCCCTCAGGCCTCGACGGGATACCATGATTAGCCGGGCCGGGACTATATACCCCCGGCCACGCGCCAGACGTATGACAACGACACACGACATCCGCCGGCCGCAGGCCACTACGCCGATCAACCTCGTGGATGGCTCGTTCCTGCAGTTGCTGGGAGACCAGACCCCGGATCCGGTTGATCTGGCAGAGGGATTCGATATTGGCGGTGTTGCCGTGTCGGGCCGGGTTGCACTGGCGCCGATGGCGGGTGTGAGCGTTCAGGCGTTCCGACGGCAGGGCCGGCGCTTCGGCGCCAGCCTTGTCTGCAGCGAGATGGTCAGTGCGTGCGGGCTGCACCACGACAACGAACGGACGCGCGACTACCTGCGGATCGCGACCGACGAGCATCCGATTGCCGTGCAGCTGTTTGGCACAGACCCTGAGCTGATGGCGGAGGCTGCCATCAAGGTGCGCGATGCCGGCGCCGACCTGATCGACATCAACATGGGCTGTCCCGTTCGCAAAGTCGCCCGAAATGGCGCCGGATGCGCACTGATGGACGACGCCGACCGTGCCGTGGCTGTCACACGAGCAATCGCCGACGCGACCGAGCTGCCGGTGATGGTCAAGATGCGACGGGGAGTCGTTGCGGGCAGCGAAACGTGCCTCGAGCTTGGGCCAAGGCTGGTTGAGGAGGGGAGGGCTGCAGCACTGACACTGCACCCGCGTAGCGCAACCCAGATGTACACCGGATTCGCGGACCATTCACTGACTGCCCGCCTGGTCGAACTCGTTGACGTTCCCGTCTTTGCCTCCGGCGATGTCACTGACCGAATCCGCGCAGAAGCTGTGCTCTCACTGACAGGGGCAACAGCGGTCATGATCGGCCGCGCAGCCCAGGGGAATCCGTGGCTGGTGCGCGATATGTCGACCGGCCTCGTGCACGATGTCACGCCCGAGGAACGGGTGGCCGAACTGGTGCGCTTCATTCGGGAGACGATCCGCGAACTCGGTACCTTTCGGGCCACCGGATTCCTGCGCAAGTTCTATGGTTGGTACCTGCGCGGGGCGACGTTCGGCAAGGCGCGTCGTCGCGCAATCATGGAGCTCGGCAGCTGCGAAGAGGTCGAAATGCAGCTTCTGGAGTGGTACCCGGAGGCAGCCCCACTCGTTGCCGAGCTGGAGCGAACCGTTCGATATCCGGATGACACCGATCGGCTGCTCGAACTTCCCGTCTCACTGTACGGCGGCGGCTGAACTGCTTCGCCGGTCAGGCTGCCGTACTGGCATCGTCGCCAGGGAGCCACAGAAGATCGGCAGTGTCACCCGCGGGCGGCAACGGTGGCTCACTCGGTACCGGGTCAGGCTGAGGCACTGACGCCACACTGGGAGATGCTCCGTCGGGATGCGCAATCTCAACCCGATTCTTGCCGGCATCCTTGGCCCGATACAGCGCACCGTCGGCATAGTTGAGCAGCTTGGCTGGCTCGATATCGGTGAACTGATCAGTTCCTGATACGCCAAAGCTGGCGCTGAGCCTGAGCACGGACCCGTCATCCATCGGAAGCTCGATGAATGAAATTTCCTCGCGAATACGATCGGCGATTCGCGCTGTCGTCTCGGCATCACACGCCGGCACAAGCACCACGAATTCCTCGCCACCGTAGCGGGCAGGAAAGCCAACACTGCCGACCGTCCGGTCGAGCACACCAGCAATCGCCTTGAGCGCATCGTCGCCGACCTGGTGCCCCCAGGTGTCGTTGATGTTCTTGAAGTTGTCGACGTCGAGCAGGGTCACGCCGAGCGGTACGTCGTCGCGGCGCGATTCCTCAACAAGCTCCGCAAGTCGCTCCTGCATCGAGCGATGGTTGGCGAGGCCAGTGAGGCCGTCACGCGATGCCTGTTCGTGCAGCCGCTGGTGCAGGCGGGCATTGTCGACAGCAACGGCCGCCTGCACTGCCAGCCGTTCGGCGACCCGTGAAGCCTCTGCAGCAAGAGGCTCTTCAAGACTGACGAGCGTCAGGATTCCCACAATCTGCTCGCCGAACCGTGCCGGTACGACAAGCCACCACGGTGCGACGTCATTGACGACCGTGTGGCCACGCACCACAACCGTACGCTCAAGTTCGCAGGGAACACTGTCACCGGGCCGCAGTCCGATACACGCTCCCATTTCATAGTTTCCTTCCTGATCCAGCATCCAGAATCGAGCGTGGCTTGCAGGTGTGCTCTCGATCGCCAGCGAGCACACTGCCTGCAGCATCTCGCGCACGGACGTTGCCTTGGCCAGCACTTCACCGAACAGGTCGACCTGCCTGCTCATTCGCGCTCGCGCATCGACGAGCGTTCGCATGCGGCGCTCCAGCGTATCCGCCATGTCGTTGAATGAATTGGAGAGCAGGGCAATCTCATCATTGCCCGATACCGGAAGTCGCGTATCAAATCGCCCGCGGGACATTTCGGTTGTCACCGTTGCAAACTGCCGAAGGGCGTCGCCAACACTTCGAGTAATCAGAACGCTGACGGCAATCATCAACACCGTCAACACAATGACGAACAGCCCGACACCGGTCATGCTCTGGCGACGCTGGGCCGCAACTTCAGCGGCCGGAATTGCGGCACCGACAAGAACGTCTTCATCCTCAACAACTGACTGCAGCAGCGCGCGCAATCGCTTGTCACCCAGGGTGAACTCATGCATGCCATCAACTGCCCGCCGTGGGCGCTGGCTGGTACCGGACGCGGTGACAACGCGATCCCGATCTGCAACAAGCAAGGTAACGCCACCGGGCGCAAACCGCTTCATCTTCTTGAGAAAGGCTCGATCGAGCACCACCGGGACGTGAACTGTTGCAAGCAGCTCCGATCCGCGTCGGATACTGGTGACATTGACGCCCTGCCGCTCGATGACCGGAGCAGTGGGGACTACGCCGGCGACCACCTTGCCGTCTGCATCAGTGACGTACGCGTCGGGGGGCGCTGCAGGGAGCAGCTTGCTTGAATCCTCGGGATCGTCACCTATCGTGACGTCATCGACCGCAGTCGATGGCGCGCCACCCCCCTTCAGCGTTCCGTCGACTGCAACGCCGGTGGCAGCCCCCGCCGATGAGGGTTCAACGATGGCAGTGATTCGCGCGTGGTCGCCGGCGATCAACGCATCGAGGAGCGCGCGGTCGCGGACCAGCACCTGCAGGCGAGCAGCCGCTCGTTCCTGCTCAACTTCGATCAGGGGCGCAGCTGTACGTAGGCTTGCAGAGAGGCGCGACTGCACCGACTGCTCGACCGGTCGAACCTGCAGATCGCCTGGGACTTCACCGTCGCCAGCCAG
>CAYNNW010000233.1:0-4449 GCA_964398435.1 uncultured Gaiellales bacterium
CAAGCGGATGATCGCCGTACAGCAGACGATCCCAGACCGTGCCGATATAGCGCATCGGCATGTCGTGGTACATGTTCATCTCTTCCAGGATGACGCCCTTTTCTCGCTCGATTTCGTCGGGATCGAACTTCGATCCGATCAACTGGTCCGAGACGACGTCAATCGCCAGCGGCAGGTGCTCGGCAGCACACTTGACGTAGTAGCCGGTGTACTCCTTGCCGGTAAAGGCATTGAACTCGCCGCCAATTGCATCCACCTCGATCGAGATGTCGCGCGCAGTCGGTCGGCGCTCGGTCCCCTTGAAGAACATGTGCTCGGCAAAGTGTGCGATCCCGCACTCCTCCGGACGCTCGTTGCGCGCGCCCGCGGCAATTGCGGCAATGACGATTGCCGATCGGGCGTGCTCCTGGTGGGCGCTGAGGATCCGAAGGCCTGAATCGAGTCGCTCGAGCTGGTACGTATCAGTATCGGCCGATGTGGAGGCAGTCATGGTGGTGGAGCTCCTTGTTGTGGGGGCTGCTCCCGCCAGCATCCCCGGAGTGCACCGCACGCAAACGGTCGCATGTTTCGGATGGCGGCCACTGCGCAGGCCGCTGCAACGTGTTTCACAACGACCTCCCCACGGGAACGTATAGATCAATCCGACCGCCGGAAGCGAGCGTGACGCCCATGAGTGAATCCCGAAGTCAGACCGTGCTTGTCGTTGAGGACGAGGAAAGCATCTCGTCGTTCGTCAAGATGTACCTCGAGCGCGAGGGATTCAGCGTATTTGTCGCACCAACTGGCGCCGAGGCAATGACAACGCTCAAGGATCACAAGGTCGATCTCGTGACCCTCGATCTGATGTTGCCCGACATGGACGGACTTGAGATCTGTCGAACCGTTCGCTCGACGAGCAATGTGCCAATCATCATGCTGACGGCTCGGGACGAGGACATCGACAAGATCGTCGGCCTGGAAGTCGGCGCCGATGACTACCTGACCAAGCCGTTCAATCCTCGTGAGTTGGTTGCCCGAATCAAGTCGATTCTGCGCCGCGCGACGATCAAGCCGGCCGGCGGCAAGCGCCTGCGCTGCGGTGAACTGACGATCGATGCAGAGCGGCGCGAAGTCAACGTCGGCGAGGATGCGGTCCAGCTCGCTCCCAAGGAATTCGATCTGCTCTGGGAGCTGCTCGAGAAGAACGGCATTGTGCTGAATCGCGAACAGCTCCTCGAAAACGTCTGGGGCTACACCTACGCCGGCGACACGCGGACGGTCGACGTTCACGTTCGCCAGCTGCGACGCAAGCTGGGTGATCACTGCCCCGTGGTAACCGTATGGGGAAGCGGTTACAAGGTAGGGACCGAGGTCACTGCTGACTAGCGGAAGCCGCTGATGCGAACGTTCCGAGTGCGCATGCTGGTACTGCTGGTAGTGGTGCTGCTGTGCGCAATGATCGCTGTCGGCATGCTTGGCGCCGAACTGATCGCGAGCTCGGAAGGCGTTGATCGCACCCGCGCAACGAGAATTCTTGCCGGTACAAGCCTGGCAATCCTCGCCGCATGGAGTGCCGCGGTATTCGCTGTCACGCGAATGGTCTCCTCCGTGCGCTCCATTGCTGCAGCAACACGGGCCATCGCCCAGGGACAGTACCCGTCCGTGGCGCTTGCAGGAATCTCAACCGACGGTGAGATCGGTGAATTGCAGGAGTCGATCTCGACCATGGGTGAGCGGCTGCGCGAGGTTGACGCGCGCGACCGCAGATTTCTGATGAGTGTTTCCCATGAGCTTCGAACTCCACTGACGGCCATCGCCGGCCACGCGCAGGCCCTGGACGAAGGACTGGCCGAAGATCCGGAAACCCGTCACCGATCACTGGCTGTGATTCAGCGTGAGGCCAGTCGACTCGAGCGACTGGTTGAAGACATCATCGATCTGGCACGTCTGCGCTCAAATCGCTTCAGCACGGTTGCCGAAGAGGTGCACACCGAAGTATTGGGCGACCACCTGATGGCGGTGTTCGGGGATAGAAGCCAGCGCCCCGAGGTTGCAATAGTCGGAAGCTTTGAACCTGTGGCCTTCCAGAGCGACGGAGAACGGATCCTCCAGATACTCCGGAATCTCGTCAACAACTCGCTCCGCTACGCCAATGAACGGATTGAAGTTGAAGGCCGGCGTGAGCGCGGCCATATCCTGTTTCGGGTCACCAACGACGGCGACCCCATAGAGCCGGAGCGGCTGGAGTCGATCTTCGAGCCGTTCGTGGGTACCAAGCGCGAGGGGGGCATGGGGCTCGGTCTGGCAATCGGGCGGGAGCTCGCCTGGGCGCTGGGGGGCAACCTGCGCGGCCTGCCCAATCCCAACGGCGCAACATTTGAGCTGATGCTTCCGCTTGAGCCGCCAGGAAGCGGCCGCTGACCCTACAGTGAGGTCGCGACTTCGCGCGCAGGGACGGTTCCGCACGACGCACACCGCCAGGCGGGTGAGACCTCGCCGCCGCACGCCACGTGCCGAAGCGCTGCATCGATGCTCGCCGGACCCGCCGCCGGATCGTTGCTGACCAGATGACGCGCCGACCAATCCGCCAGCAGACCGCACACGCGCGCGAGATCTGCACCGGCAACCGTCAGCCGGTATTGCCAGCGAACCGGCGTTGTCGAATACTGCCGCCGGCTGATGACTCCTGCAGCCTCCAGTTTGCGCAGCCTGTCACTCAGCACGGTACGCGCAATCGGAGCAACGCCGCTGGCAATATCGCTGAAACGCTGCGGACCACCCGTCAGGAATGCGACCACGGCAAGCGACCAGCGATCGCCGACAGCCTCAAGAGCGCGACTCAGGTACTCCTCGCCACCCCTGTCGACCTCAGCGCGCAGACTGCTGTCAGCAACGACCGCTCGAGCGGTATCTGAAGTCAGTGCGGGGGGGATCGCCATCGGTGCGATCGTACGGTGGGCGCCGGACGCGCCAGGCTATCTGGCTGAGGGGTTGTGCTCCTCGGGATCCGACTCATCGTCAATCTCCTGCTCCAGGTACTCGAGCAGCGACTGGGCACGAAGCGTGAGCTGTCGATTTCGACGACGCACTGCGTAGAAGTTGCTGTCCGGCTGAAAGTCGGCGACGTCCAGGACCGCAAGGCGTCCCAACGCAAGCTCAGCGGCAATGGAGCCGCGCCAGACGCATCCAATTCCATTGCCCGCCATCACGGCAGCCTTGACCGACTCCTGGTTTCCAAGCTCCGCAAGGATCGAAAAGTGACTGAGCGTCAGCGCCCGATCGGCGAGCTCCTGTTCGAATGTTGTCCGCAGGCCGGTCCCCGGCTCCTGCAACACCAGCTCTGCGCCTTCCAGCTCGCGAAGGAGCAGCCCCTCTGCAATCGCCAGCGGATGATCAGCCGCTGCGATCAACACGAATTCGTCGCTTGCCACCGGGTCGAAGCGCAGGCCCGCTCGACTCCACCGGCCGCCGACAAACCCAAGCTCAAGGTCGCTGTTGAAGACGAGCTCGACGATGCTTCGCGCATCAGTCACGTGAAGCTCGACCTGCAGATGGGGGTTGGCTCGCCGAAAGTCGCACAGCAGTGGCGGCAACCAGTGCTCACCGGGGCCAGGGCTGGCCCCAACACGCAGGTGCCCGCCCAGTTGTCGCGCGAGCCCTTCAAGCTCGGCAAACATGGATCCTTGGAGCTCAAGAATAGAACGGGCATATCTGGCGAACAATCGACCC
Source organism: uncultured Gaiellales bacterium (assembly GCA_964398435.1). Taxonomy (GTDB): domain Bacteria; phylum Actinomycetota; class Thermoleophilia; order Gaiellales; family SKUG01; genus CAYNNW01. The sequence goes on from CAYNNW010000233.1 coordinate 3,709, forward strand.
GCGCGCGTCATGCGGGCTGCGCGCCCGCGAGCACGATCCAGCAGCTTGACGTTCAGGCGCCGCTCCAACTCATTCAGCTGATGCGTCACACCTGGCTGCGACATTCCGATCTGCTTGGCGGCCGCAGACAGCCTGCCCCCGGCTTCAACGACAGCGAGAAACGTCTGAAGGTGCTGCGGATTGAGCGGAATATTGAATGCCGCCAGGGATGGGGGCGGAGCGGGATCGTCCGCCGCCCCCATGTCGCCGTACGACAGTGGAGGAATGATTGGCCGATCGCCCGTCTGTCGGCGCGCGGGATCCCCTGATGTTCCGTGCTGAGAGCCGTGGTGTTTCGATGGGTCCATACCCGCAGTATATATTCGAAACTCCTATTTGCCTGATCGACAACTTCCGGGCACGATGAGGTCATGGTCAATGAGCCGACACCCATCAGCGGAGCACAGCCCCTCCTCGGGCACGCCTCCTTCAGCGTTGCCGGATCGGCAGCTGCCGGTGGGGTCGTGCATACGCGGCACCCAGCCGATACGGCCGTGATGCCGGCACCGGCAACATCGACCCCGGACGATTCCGCACCCCGTGGCAGCGGGCCATTTGGCACCGCCAGTCGCAAGGAGTTTGCGGTGGCTGTCGCATGGCGACTGGCACTGCTTGCCGTCGCCCTGTGGCTGTTCGTGTGCGCGCTCGCGTTGATGAAGACGGGCGCCAAGTCGATTGCTCCCGCGCTCAGCGGAAGCGCGC
>CAYNNW010000234.1:0-4413 GCA_964398435.1 uncultured Gaiellales bacterium
CTGGGACCCCGTTGAGAATGCAGCCCTGATGCCATGGATCACATTGACCGCGCTGATCCATGCGCTGATGGTCGAAAAGCGACGTGGAATGTTGCGATTCTGGACCGCGGTGCTCGCCCTGATTACGTTCTCCCTGTCGATCCTCGGAACGTTCCTGACCCGAAGTGGAATCCTCAGTTCCGTACACTCGTTTGTGTCATCGCCTGTTGGCTGGTACTTCCTCGGATTTCTCGCCATGACCCTGTTCGCCGGCATGGGAATTCTCTGGGCTCGTCGCGATGTGCTGTCAGCTGACGATGACGTTGCCTCATTCGCCAGTCGAGAGGCTCTGCTACTGGTCGGCAATCTCTTGCTTGTGGCCTGCGCAGCGATGGTGCTGTGGGGCGTGCTCTACCCGATCATCAGCGAGGCGCTTGGCGGACAGCGTGTTGCGCTGCAGGCACCGTGGTACCAGTTCTTCACCGCAATCCTCGGAATTCCGATCGTGTTGCTGGCCGCGATAGCGCCGTTGACCTCGTGGCGTCGGGCAGACCTCCGATTCGTCGCGCGGCGAAGTGCGATACCGGTGTGCGTTGGCGTTGCCACTGCCGCGTGTGCTGCGGCACTTGGAGCATCGTCCAGCTGGCCGGGACTCGCTGCAATCACGGTGTCGGGCATTCTTGCCGCGTCCTCCTGCACCGCTGCGTGGGCCGGCGTGCGAGCCGCTCGCACAGCACACGAAGGAACGTCATGGCCAGCTGCCGTTCGACAATCGATGCGTCGTAATCCGCGCCGATTCGGGGCGCATGTGGCCCACGGCGGGCTCGCACTGCTGGTCATCGCAATCGCCGGGTCCAGTGCGTACGTCACCGAGCGTCAGGCAACGGTGTCGCGAGGCGAGTCGCTCCGCGTGGGTGGATGGACACTTCGTCACGATGGTGTCAGTCGGGCGCGTACCGCTGACTCCATGGAAGTTCGGGTGCGGTTCCGAGTCCGCCGCAGCGACGGTGGCCAATCGCGGACGCTGGTTGCCGGGCGCAACTTCTACCCGGTATCGGGTGAGATCTCGAGCGAGGTTGGCATCGTTCCCCGGCTGACGACGGGCGAGGATCTCTATCTCATCGTGGATCGACTTGAGGAAGACGGCACCGTTCGGGTCAGGGTCCTGGTCAACCCGCTGGTCAACCTGTTGTGGCTGTCGGTACTCGTGCTGATAGCCGGTGCGGGCCTTGCTGCAGCACCAGGCGTAGTACCGCGACGCTCCGCGGCACCGCCATCCGTCGGGTCCATCGAACGAGCGCACGTGCGGGTTGGTGACGCTTGATCAGGTCTTAGAATTGGTGAGCGGGGTATATCGGATGTATGTATTGCCCCGAGTGCAAACACGTCAACAGCCCCGAAGCGCAGTTCTGCCCGGCGTGCGGCGCAGCACTGGCACATCCTCGATCCCGGACTCGAACGCCGGCTGATGACCGTCGGTTCTTCGAAGATGACTTCATCGATGGCCCCCTGCACGCGCCGATGCCGCGGCAGTCGCGCATTGCCGGAACCGCGCTTGCATTGACAACCGCTGGGCTGTTGGTGACGACGGTCGGATACTTCATCGGCGCGATCCAGCACGGCACTGACGGAGCAGAGGCGGGCGCGATCGTGCTTCTTGCACTGGTCGCCTGGTGCGGATACCTCTCACTGCCGGAGGACCGCCAGCACGATTCGATCATGGATGCCTGGAATCGATTCTCCGCGCGAATCGACGGGCGCCTCACCGGGGTCGAGTCGTCGATCCGCACGCGTCGTGAGCTGCGGTGGCGCCACGATCAGGCGAATGTGGCGCGCCGCGAGCGCGATCGGAGGGTTCATCAGCTGGGTGAGGCAGCGCTTCGTTTGCACCGGCTTGGTGAGTTGGGGACGGCGTTGTCGGAGCACGTTGCACGTGTTGACCGGGTTGAACAGACGATGCTCGGTCGCGAGCAGGCGCTCAAGGACATGCTGTCCGGAGCAATCGCCGAGCCGGAGCGGCGCCCCGATCATGTAACGCGCAGCAGCTGAGGGCCATTCAGGCCGGTACCAGCTCCGTTGCCGGCCACGAATGCGGGCGGAGATGAGGCCATGACCTGGCCTCTGCTTCAATACTCTGCACAATGTCGCGAATCTCCCGACAGGCGAATACACGCCATCTATCACTCACCGTCTTCAGCCTGACCGTCGCTGCGCTGCTTGCGTGCGCCGCGAGTGCGCCAGCCGATGTGCTCAAGGATCGTCTGCGGCAGAACAAAGCCCAGCAGCAGCACATCGAACAACGCATCGAGCGGATCGACCAGCGCACACAGGAAATCGTTGCGTCCATCTCACGGACGAATGCCAAGATCGCCGAGATCAACCGACCGATCTACCGACTGGACCGGGAAATCGCAGATCACCAGGCGCTGATCCGCCACCGCCAGCAGCGTGTTGTCGAGTTGCAGGCCGAGTACAAGCGTCAGGCAATCGACATCAAGCGATTGGCTGCTGAATCGGCAGTCGCCCGTGAGCGGCTGGCCGCGCGACTTGTGGTCGTCTATAAGCAGGGCAGCAGGTCTTCTGGTGCGTGGCTCGTAGGTGCGTCCAGCGTTGCTGACGTGGTCAAGCGTCAGGAAGCGGCTTCACAGGTTGCAACAGTTGACCGGACGGTCCTCGATTCAGTGCGCGATCTGGAACGGAGGGTTCGCGTGGAGCGGGCTCGAAACCATCAGACGCGGGCCCGGATCGCTGCCGATATCGCGGAAATCAAGCGCGAGGAACAGCAGGTCATCAACAAGCGTGCGGTGATCGTCAGCAAGCGTAACGAGCTTCAGGCGGCCCGCAACGAACGGGCGGCCTACGTCAATGAACTCAAGACGCGCGCTGCGAAGTTGGAGGAGGAGCACGATGACCTCGAGGCTGACTCCAAGGCGCTTGAGCAGGCCATCAAGAATGGCGTGACAACACTTGGCGGATCTGCTGCCAGCGTGCCGTCAGGCCCGTCACCCAGCGGTGTGGCCTGGCCGGTCAATGGGCCCGTTGTCTCGCCGTTCGGACAACGCTGGGGACGGCTTCACGCGGGGCTGGACATTGCCGTCCCGGCGGGAACACCGATTCATGCTGCGGCCTCGGGTGTCGTGACCTACAGCAGTTGGATGAGTGGATACGGCAACCTTGTGATTGTTCAGCACGCGGGGTCGCTGTCGACAGCGTATGCACATCAGTCGCGCATCGGTGCGAGTAACGGCCAGTTCGTGACGCAGGGACAGGTCATCGGCTATGTCGGGTGTACCGGGCACTGCTTCGGGGACCACCTGCACTTTGAGACCCGGATCAACGGCGGCGCGGTCGACCCGATGAACTATCTCTAGCTCGGGTGCACCGCTGCGGTTGCGATCGGCGTGTCGCCGTCGGACAGTGCCAGTTCATGCAGATCCGGAAGGTTCCGGTGTTGCTGCCGATAGTCGAAGCCGTATCCGACAACGAATCGATCGGGCACCACAAATCCACTGTACTTCACGTGCTCGTCAGCGATCCGGCGGACGGGTCGGTCAAGCAGCGTGACCACCTCAATGGATGACGGTGAATGGGTTTCGAGCCACCTGCGAATGAATCGCAGGGTCAAGCCGGTATCGATGATGTCCTCGACCAGCAGCACCGGCCTGTCGCCCACCGGAATCTGCAGGTCCTTCACCACCCGTGCGTGCGCACCAGGCATCTCGTCGCCGAACGATGAGATGGCCAGGAAATCCATTTCGTGCACGGTATTGAGCGCCCGCGCGAGGTCACTGGCAAAGATCGTTGCGCCCCGCAAGACCGTGACCAGCACAGGCACGGTTCCCGCATAGTCTGCATCGATCTGCGCACCCAGCTCCGCCACGCGTCGAGCGATCGTGTGCCTGTCGAACAGGATCGGCCCGGGAAGCGTCTTCACAACTAGCCGCGCGCCTGCAACTTGTGCATGAGCGCCTCGATGTCGCGCCGATAGAACAGCTTGACGTTCACGTCCGGAAACCGTTGCCTGAGCTTCCTGACCTTCCGGTTCTTCCGTGTCACGAGCTCCTGCTTCATCGTCGTTACCTCGATGAACAGATTGAGTTCGGGCAGATAGAAGTCGGGTGAGAATGCTTCGGTTGTCTTTCCGTTCTCATCCGTTTCCAGAACAAACGTTACGGGCTCGTACTCCCATGGCATCCCGTAGTACTCGAGCAGCTCCGCGCATGCACGTTCCGATTCATTGACGAACCGCGGCGGTCGCTGGCCGCGGTATGCGCGAAATGCCCCGGGTTCCTCAACCCGACACGCGAACAACTCGCTGGCGTCGGCGCCCCTGCCATCTGCGCGATTGGTATGGAGTGTGGAGGTTCCCATGAACGTCGAGACTGCGCATCGAGGTCGCAACAGCGAGCCTCTTATGAAGAATTCGATGCGGGG
>CAYNNW010000235.1:0-4404 GCA_964398435.1 uncultured Gaiellales bacterium
TAGACACCGGGGTGCCGTCAGCGTTGTCCCGATTCGTCGTCGTAGCGGTCGTAGGCTGCCCATTGACCGTACCTGTCTGCGTGGTAACTTCCTCAGCCGCAACGGGGGCTCCAGCCGCATCCTTCACCTCGCGGAACGTACGCACCTGCGTGGTGCCATCCGCCGATGCTGAAACCGACAACACATGTTCACTACCGGTCGCCGCACCAGACGCATCACGATGAACCACCAGCGACTCGGCACGCGCAGGCGCATCGGCAGTACCCGCCCCCTGCCCGACCGGAATATTGGTAATCGCATCCGTACGCGTACCATCATCACTGATCACCGACGTTGCGAGCACCCGCGCCGCCGGCTGCGTATCCGTCGCCGGCTGCTCAGTTTCACGCGCAAGTTCAAGCTGACCCGCGTCTTCGTCATAGCTCGCGCGGTACACAGTGCCATCGTCATTGACATGGTACTGATGCGAATCGTAGTAACTCGCACGAAGCTCCCGCTGTCGCTGCTCACTTGCCTCGCGTTCGAGGTCAGCCTCCAGCTGCGCCTGCTGCTGACGCAACTCCTCAGCTCGCGCCGGCGAAATCTCAGCATCGATCGAGGTTGCGTCGTCCGACGTGTCGGCAGCCGTGGCGGGGTCCAGCGCGCTCTCTGTTATGTCCCGCGGCGTCGTATCAGGCTCGTCACCCGGTCCATCCAAAGCCTCATTGACTCGATCCGCCAGTGCCACGGATGTTGCGGGATCAGCAGGTTGTGGTGCGCTGCCCGCGGGATCCGGTGAATCACCAGGAGCTGAATCGGAAGGTGGCGAATCGCCACTCGCGGGTGTGGAATTGCTGGCTCCAGTACCGGCGCCGTTACTGCCGGGTGCAGCGGGTGGCGTGCCGGTTGCGGCTGCCCCGTCGTCGGCGCCACTGGCTCCTGCTGATCCGCCACTGCCAGCGTCGCCAGCAGGGTTCGAATTCCCGGCATCGGCGCCGGCGGCCGCCTGGTCCGGGGCTGGACCGGCATTGGCTCCTGAATCAGCAGCTGGGGCATCCTGCGTTGGTGCAGGGGCGTCTGCGGGTGGCGTCTCAGCGCCTCCAGTCTCGGTCGCCGACGCAGCACGCGTCGACAGCACGTCCCCAATTCCCATGAATCCAATTCCGCCTTGGTACGGGTCCCGCGGCCCCCCATGACGGCCACATCGAGTAGGCGTACAGCGTCCAACTGCGTGCCCACTACATACAACGAACCACGAAACCGCGAAATTGGGAAGGGGCGACTGCTTGGCAGACAGCAACAGGGGGGACCCGCAGATGCGAGTCCCCCCATGGGATGCGAAGCAATATCCGCGACGTCAATTCGGCGTGCGCTGCAACTTACTCGTCCGAGTCTTCGCTCGATGCGTCTTCCTCGTCGCCGCTCCCGTTATCGGTGTCTGATGCGTCATCAGATGCTTCAGCGTCCTCCGAATCAGCATCTTCGCTGGCTGTCTCATCGCTTGCCTCGTCGCCAGCGGTGGTCTCTTCAGCGCTGGTCGTATCTTCCTTGGCGGGAACATCCTTGCCGTCGCCTTTGTCCTCGCCCTGCTGGCCGCAGGCAGCAAAGCCAAGACTGAACAGCGCGAGCAGCGTCAGCAGCAGTGCTCCGGCGCGGAATCGCGGTCGGTTGGGCTGCTCATTCCGGTGTGCTGGTGTTGGACTCATCTGAGTTCCTTTCGATCAGGTACGGATGGTGAATCGAGAACCGGACCTGCCGGTGACCTCTGCATTTCACTGCGGACGTGCGGTCGTACAGGTTCCCGCCAGGCCGACATCTGGCCGCCGCGGAACCGTTCAGCCACAACCTGCGGAGTCACGTACATGAGCGCGCATCTATCACTGACGACTGCAGCACTGTCGGCTCGACGGGCGGTGAGAAAACGGAGGACTGTGGGCACAGTCGACCGTGTGACCGAGCAGCCGCAGCATCCGCCAGCAACGCGCGGTCGAACCGACGCGCAGATCGACGAGGCGCTGGTCGGGCGCATTGCGGCCGGTGACGAGTCGGCCGTTGCGGAACTGTACGACCGTCACATTGCAATTGCCTGGGCAATTGCCCGGAGGATCACCGGCGATGACGGGGCCGCCCGCGAGGTGGTGCAGGACGTCTTCGTGCATGTCTGGCAGCGCGCAGCAACGTTTGACCCGCGACGCGCATCTGTTGAAGGTTGGCTAGTGCAGGTATCGCGCAGTCGCGCTATCGATCGGCGTCGTCGGGATGGGGCGGCTCGCCGCGGTGGCGGTCAGGTGCACAACGCGTTGGAGCACTGTCGGGAGCTGCCGTCGGCTGATGATACGGAGATTGCAGCGCTGCGCAGCGCCCACGCGCGAGATGTTGCAGGTGCGCTCGCAGCGCTGTCGGAGGATCACCGCGTTGTCATCGTCGCGGCCTACTTTGAAGGTCTCAGTCAACAGGAAATCGCGGAGCGGCTGGGTGTTCCTGTTGGAACCGTCAAGACCAGGGTGTTGCGGGCGCTGCAGCGGCTGCGACATCTTCTGGAAGATGCTCAGATTGAGGTGCTGTGATGGTCGAACACAATGACATTCGCGATGACGCCTGCCGCCTGGCGCAGACGATGCTGGCAGCCGTTGCAATGTCCACGGCCGGCACGGACGAGCAGGCAGCAGTGGAAGCACACGTTGATCACTGCAGCTCATGTCGCCGGGAGTACGATCGAATAGCCGGAGTTGGGGCCGTGCTTGAGCGTGCGATGCTCACGGCTCTGGGTGAGCAGGCGGCCACGGCACCGGACACTGACGAATCGGTGGCCATCACAACGGTTCCCGCTGACCTGCGCGGCGACATCGTGAACGCGATTGCCGCCGAGTCGCGTGGCGGTTCCGCCAGCGTCGGCGTGCCCAGCCGCGTATGGGGCAGCGGCGCACGGTTGTGGCAGGCCCGATTCGTCATGCTTGCCGGTGCTGCCTGCATGGTGCTTGCACTCGTTGTTGGCATGCAGGCCCGTGCGATTGATGGCCTCAAAGGTGACGTTGACCGGCTGGAAGGGAGAACAACACTGGCAGTGCTGTCCGGGGCGTCGGTCAAGAATCTCAAGGAGTCGGGCAGCTTTGGCGATGCAACGGCCCAGGTTGCAATTGTGGGCGACTCGGGGCTGGTCGCAGTACGCGACGTGCCCGATCCACCACAGGGTCGAGCGTGGGCGATCTGGCAGGTCGACAAAGATCGCAAGATCACGCAGATCGCACTGCTGACCGAGGGGACGAAGGCGCTGTTCGTGCCACTCGACGACATCGACCCCGACGAATTGGCGCGCGTGATGGTGACGGTTGAGAACGCGCCAGACATCGCGGGCGGCGATGCGGATACCCCAGCCGACAAGGATTCAGCGCCCACCCCGAGTGACGATCGGGTAGCGGTCACGCGCTTTGCCTGAGTTGCTGTCGGCGGCAACAACAATCGGGCTCTGCCTCGATATTCCGGAGATGTCGCACGAACGCGCTGAACGCCGCGGTGGTGATGCTGCCGCCCATATGCACGACGTACCGCCACTCGTGCGCGTGTGCGTGACGGGTGCCGAGTCCACCGGAAGTACGACGATGGCAATGACGCTCGCCGAGCACTTCCGAACTGTCTGGGTTCCTGAATACGGCCGCGATTACACGATTCGTCGACAGGCCGAGCTCGGCGCTGACGCGCCATGGACGAGTGACGAATTCGTCACCATTGCCCGGCGGCAGTGCGAGCTGGAGGAGGAGGCGTCGCTTCGGGCGGGACTGGTGCCCGTCGGCGATGGCTCGGGCGTCGCCGTGCGGCTGCTCATCGCCGACACCGATGCGCTTTCGACCTCGATCTGGCACGAGCGGTATCTGGGCGCGAGGCACCCTGAGGTGGACGAGATTGCCGCCTCCCGGCACTACGATCTGTACCTGTTGACCGACTGCGATATCCCATTCGAAGCAGACGACATTCGTGATGGCGAGCACCTGCGTCCGTGGATGACGCAGCGGATGCGTCAGGTACTGGCGGAGACGGGGACCGAGGTTGTTGAACTGTCGGGAACACACGAGGTCCGGTGCAGCCGCGCCATAGCCGCAATTCATGCAGCCATCGAGCGTCGCTGTCTACGTGAGCGGGCAGGAATACGCCCGTGACCCAACGGGTACACTGCTCACGATGTGCGCAACTGAAGCTCTAACCGACACTCCTCCGCGTCGCAGATTCCAGGCGGGCGATCTTCTGCTCGCAGGCGGGGCCGCAGGCCTTGTCGTTGCCTGCATGCTGAATCCCGCAACGATTGAGGACGGCCCGATCATCTGCTCATTCCGACGGCTGACCGGCCTGCCATGCCCCGGTTGCGGCATGACGCGCAGCTGGGTGTACCTCAGCCACGGCGACGTTGGCAGCGCGTTCTTCTCAAATCCG
>CAYNNW010000236.1:0-4378 GCA_964398435.1 uncultured Gaiellales bacterium
CGCTGTCACGTTCAATTGCCTCCAGCGTATCGTCCCAGAGCGACTTTTCTACCTCTGCGAGCCGCTCGCTTCCCTCCATCCACGCCTCGATGCGGTTGAGTTCGCCCTCATCGAGCCAGACGCCATGGTCCCGACAGGTATCGATCACCACGCCTGACTCATACGCGTAGGTATAGGCGACCATCTCGGTGCTGCACTCCGGGCACGACAGTCGCCGCCCGGCACCGGCCGTCATATCCAACGCATCGGTCTGCGCCAGCGCCTGCTGCTCTTCCTCGAGGGGGCGGTCCTGCTCGCGCGACTGAACCATCAGGCGCAGCTGGTCGTTGCCAATCCACTGGCCGTGTCCATTCGGACACGCCCCTGCTGAAACTCCCTCGTGTGACCAGGCGATCAATTCGCCTGCGCAGGTCGGACAGATCATGATGCTCCAGTGTTTGTATGGGCCCACAACGCCTTCGGCGGATCGTGCGGCTCGTGACAAATGTTCGCTTACCCGGGTGATGCAACGAGTGAACTACGCGCGGCAATGGCAACATCGTCGTCAGCCGCAGCACCGGGATCAACGATCATCCGCACCAGGGCCGCCTGGTGCCTGTGCCACAGTCGTGGAAGCACGTCCTGCTCCACTTCATACGTGACCGAGATCAAGCCACGTTCGCCCGCCCAGGTGCCCGAATCACCGGGAGTTGGCTCATCGAGCTCCGTTCGAACCCGCAATTCGGTCGGCTCGGCGATATAGCGCGCCAGTGCTGCTGAGCGCTCGTGCTGGGCGATCACGCACTCCAGTGGCGCGTGCAGATCGCAGACAGCGACGAGCTCGTGCTGCTCGACGAACTCGATCAGTGCTGCTGTTTCGGGTTCCGAGCCGGCGGCACTGCCGGACGAGGACCACTGGGTGCGATGCGCGCGCGTTCGCGTCATCGTCGTGGGCCAGTAGGTCGGGTTCGGTGCGGGTGACCAGGTGGAGGAGGGGAAGTTGCGGTTCAGGTCCACGCCATTGGCATTCTGGCGGGTGCCCAGCAGCACTCCGTCGGGGTTGAGCACCGGGATCACGGCGGCGCAGGCGTCCTCGGCGCGAACCGTGCGCAGCAGCAGATGCGCCAGCTGAAGCGTCGTGGTCTCCTCGCCATGTATCGCCGCCCACATCACGCGGGTGGGCACGTCGGCGGGCAGCCAGGCAGTGATCGGAACGCCGCGTACGCTGGTGCCGATCGTCTGTTCGCGCCAGCCGTTCTGCACGGCCAGCTGTGCAACGTGGGTGACCTGTGGTGGTGCCTGCGGGGTGGGCATGCGTGCGACGTCCTTCGGCCTCGGTCGGTTCCGGCACGATCGGTGCCGGGTAGGATGTTACCGGTCGCAGACGCGATAGGAAGCGTGCCCGCCGCCATTCAGCTGCCGGCACCGTTGGAAAGGTACAACGCAGATGACCGTGCGTGACGTCGAGCTGTTGCTGTCAGTGCTGGTGGTATGCGTCCAGCTGCTGGTTGGCGGCACGTTTCTGCTCTGGATCGGCTCGCTGATCAGCAACCGGCTGCGTGCCGTGCTCGACAGCTTCGCCGTATCAATCGCCGGTAACGCACTGCAGATCGCTGCCCTGTTCGCAATAACCGCCATGAGCGGCAGCCTCTACTTCTCGAACATCGCCCACTTTCCGCCCTGCGTGCTCTGCTGGTACCAGCGGATCTGCATGTATCCACAGGCCGTGATCCTGCTGATCGCTGCGATCCGCCGAGATGTCGGCATCCGGCCCTACGTGATCACGCTGTCGGCGATCGGCGCAGTGATTTCGAGCTATCACGTGCAGCTCGAGAAGTTTCCTGACCAGGCGAAGGTCATTTCGTGTGCCGCAACGGGGCCGCGCTGCGAGGACGTGTTCTTCACCATGTTCGGCTACATCACGATTGCTGTGATGGCCCTGAGCGGATTCACCGGCATCATCACGATGATGCTGCTCCAGCGCCGTGGCCAGCGGGTAGCAGCAGACCGCGTAGCAGCAGCAGCCCGTGACGCCGAATCAGGCGCGGTTGACCTGACCGCGTAGTCCGCGGCTGGTAGTTTTCGGGTATCTGTGCACGGGTGCGGCCACGAGTGTCGCGCAACGACACCTTGAGGGGATCGATCATGGCTGACGACAAGAACCGCAAAGCACCGACAGAGGCAATGCCCAGTGATGGCGGCGGACCGCCGTGGTTCTGGATCGTGCTGGTGGCCGTGATCGCCATCGTCGCCGTGGTCGTGATCAAGGCCGGATCCGATGACAAGGGCAAGGCGGTCAAGGGCGCGGTCGAGACCGCCAAGGTGCGGATCAGCGGTGACTCCCTGACGCCCCAGCCGAAGGATCCGTCGGCGAAGGATCCGTCGGTCGGCAAGGTCGTTCCCGACCTTCGCGGCAAGACGCTGAAGGGCGACAGCATCGCCATCAGCAACGATGGTCGACCCAAGGCCTACATCTTCCTGGCGCACTGGTGTCCTCACTGCCAGGCCGAGGTGCCGCGGCTGGTTGGGCATTGGGACAAGGTCGGCATGCCAAAGGACGTCGACGTCTACACGGTCGCAACGTCGACCAACGAGCGTGAGAACAACTATCCGCCGAGCACCTGGCTCAAGGATGAGAAGTGGCCAACCGAGGTGCTCGCTGATGACGAGAACTCCAGCGCACTGGATGCCTTCGGCGGTTCCTCGTTCCCATACATGGTCTTTGTCGGGGCCGATGGCACAGTCGTCAAGCGTGTCTCGGGCGAGATTGAGATGAGCGAGTTCGACTCGTACATCAAGCAGGCAGCTGCCAAGAAGTAGGTGGCATAGCCGGCGCCGGCTGAAACGCAGGGGCGCATCGCCGCCGATACGCAGGCGGGGATGGGATGCGTGTGGTCGTCAACGACGGACGACTGGGGACGCAATGTCGCGCATCGATGGCCTACGGGCAGTTTCACATCAGTTCTATGACGGTGCTGCTTGTGCCGCAATGGTCGCTGGCCTGGGAGCCGTGGCCGCCGGCATTGCGGTCGGCGTAGCGCAGCAAAGCGATAGCGCCGCTGCCGAGGCGAAGTTCCGTGGAAAGGCGTACAGCGTTGCCACCGCCGTTGCGGGACTCGGTGCGGTTGGATCAGGAGTGCTGGGTGGGGTGGCGCTGCTGATGGGGAGCACGTCATCGGCAGGGGCGTGGGCCGGCTGTTCAGCAGCGCTGGCAGGGATTGCCGTGACAATTCCAGTGACACGGGCTGCGATCGACTTCGCGCTCAATGACAACCGCAGCGCCGAGCTGCCACGTGTCACCATCCGCGACTGACACGTGAAGCCACGCCGACATTCATGAAACAACTCACCCTCGCGTACCCGATAGACCGTTCGTATCGGGTAAACGGGATCTGCGAGATCGCACGGGAACACATCTGGCAGTCAGCCGGGGTGCAGCGGTCGACGCAGTGGCAAACGGGGGATCAGAATGTCGCGCATCGATGGAATTCGTGCCGTGTCGAAACACGTCTATGACGGTGCTGGAGGTGCCGCGATGGTTGCCTCTGTCGGGACGCTCGCGGCCGGCGTGGTTACCGCAATCGTTCAACATGATTCGACTGCAGCAGGCGAAGCCGACAAGCGCGGGCAGGTATACAGCCTCTCGACAGCCATTGCCGGAGTTGCCGCGGCTGGCGCAGGTGCACTTGGCGGGGTTGGTCTGCTGCTCGGCAGCCGTGACGGTGGAGCAGCATGGCTTGGAGCCGCTGTAACACTGGCTGGAGTAGCCGTGTCCATCCCAATAACACGCGTGGCCATCGACGTGGCGTTGAGCGATGATCGTTCGCCACAGCTGCCCAGCGTATCGATTCAGAGTGATGAGGCTGGCGAACCGACACCGTAGTCACATCGGAACGATGCTCCGGGCGGACTCGCATCGAAGTCGAGTCATCCCGGCGCGCGCTGATGCGAACGGTCAGTGTGTGGGGATGCGTAGCTTCTGACCGGGGAAGATGAGGTTGGGGTTGCCGCCGACAACTGACTTGTTCAGTTTGTACAGCTGCTGCCAGGTCATGTCGTGACGACGGGCAATCGCCCACAGTGTGTCACCGCGTTTGACCACATGTGTTGTAAACGTGCCACTGCTCTTGGCCTTGACGCGCTTGCGGGAGCGGGCACGTGAGGCTGCCGCGGCTTTCTTGGCGCGTGCTGCTGCTTCAACCTTGGGGGGCAGCTTTTCGAAGTTGGGGTCCATCGGAACCGGAATCTTGTCCTTGGCGTCGTTGTATTTCGCCTGTTCCTTGCGCAGCGTCAAGACGCCGCGCACGAGTCCGATCACCGCGCCAATGCCACCACCAACGGCAGCGGCCATCGGTGCTGGCAGACCACCCAGCCATGGAATCTTCAGTTTCGTGCCGGG
>CAYNNW010000237.1:0-4359 GCA_964398435.1 uncultured Gaiellales bacterium
CTCCGAGATGTGTTCAACCGGTCGCTCGGGAAGATCGTGCTCGTCGTCGATCTCACCGACGATCTCCTCCAGCAGGTCCTCGAGCGTCACGATGCCCGACAGCGATCCGTACTCGTCAACGACCAGTGCCATATGGCTCTTGGAGCGCCTGAAGTCCGCAAGCAGTCCGGCGAGTGACTTTGACTCGGGAACCACGTGAGCCGGCCGCAAGAGTGATTCGATCTTCACGCGGTCTTTGCCGTGCCGCTCAGCAGCGTTGAACAGGTCCCGGATATGCAGGATCCCGACAATGTCGTCAACCGTCTCGCGATACACGGGATATCGCGTGTATGGCTGGTCGATGAGCTTCTGCATCAACGATGCGGGCGGCTCGTCAACGGCCAACAGGACAACGTCGGGGCGCGGCACCATGACCTCAGCGACATCCTTGTCGGCGAAATCGAAGACGTTGTAGAGCATCTCCTGCTCGGTGTCCTCGAGCACCCCACCCTTCTGGGACTGCGAGACGAGCATTTTCAGCTCCTCTTCGCTGTGGATGACGTGCGCGCCCGGTGCTGGGTTGACGCCGATCAGTCGCAGCAGGATGAATGCGGAGCCGTTCAGCACTGCGATCAGTGGCTTGAGAACACGGAATACCCAGGTGATCGGCATCGCGCAGAACAGCGCGACCCGTTCCGAGGTCTGCAGGGCCAGACTCTTGGGAGCGATTTCGCCGACAACCACATGCAGGAACGTAATCGTGAAGAAAGCGACGGTGAATGCCGCCGCGTGAATCGCGCCTTCGCTCAAGCCAAGCGCATGCAGCCCTGGTCGAAGAATCTCAGCAACGACGGGCTCTCCCAGCGCACCCAATCCCAGCGAGGCCATGGTGATACCGACCTGCGTGGTCGACACAAACCGATTCGGATCGTCGATGCAGTCGATCACGATCCTGGCACGACGATTGCCCTGATCCGCCAGTTCGACCATGCGGGTACGCCGAACACTGACCAGCGCAAACTCGCTCGCCACGAAGAAGCCGTTCAGCAGGACAAGCGCAAAAACGGCAAGAACCTGACCGAGGTCAGCCAGCACTACGTCCAAGTGGGCTCCAGTCTGGACATGGATGCGATGGCGCGCGCCCCGACGCCCCCCGGTTGCGGGGGCGAGGAGGCCGCTCGTCGTTCGGTCGGCGTCGACCGGAGCGGCGGGGTGTCAGTTCGACGTGAAGAATCGTCGTCCATCGCCGGATACATCCCACAGTAGCACATGGCTGGCCGTATACTTCCCCACGTACGCGACGGCGAATCCCCTTGTTGGTCGCGCCCCATACATTGCCACGACCCCCTTCGGAGGATTCCCATGGAATATCGGCGACTCGGCACGACCGACATCAGCGTCAGCGCTGTCGGATTCGGCGTCTGGACGATTACCACCGGCTGGTGGGGTGATGTCGGCGAGGAAGATGCCAAGCAGCTGCTTCGCCGTGCGTACGACCTGGGGATCACGTTCTTCAATACCGGCAACGTCTATGGCCCCGACGGTTACGGCGAGCGGCTGGTGGCAGAGGCATTGGCTGATGTGCGCGACAAGATCGTCATTGGCACGACGTTCGGCTACCTTGCCGACGCTCCACGCGGCCACGGCAAGGGCGGGCACGCAGAGCGCCCCCACGACTGGTCGGAAGACAACGTCAAGCGCTCGCTCGAGCAGAGCCTGAAGAACCTGAACACCGACTCGATCGACGTCTGGCAGCTGCACAATCCGCGGATGGATGCTCTGCAGAACGACGCGCTCTGGAACGTGCTCGACGACCTGCGCTCCCAGGGGATGGTCAAGGCTGTTGGCCCGTCGATCGGCCCGGCCATCGGCTGGCTCGACGAGGGGCTGTGGGTGCTGAAGAACCGCAAGGTCGACTTCTTCCACCACATCTACAACATGCTGGAGCAGGATCCCGGTCGAGCCTTCACCGAGGCCGCTGCAGAGAACGACGTACCGATCCTGGTTCGGGTGCCACACTCGTCGGGCCTCCTGGAAGATCAGTACACCCTCGAGACCACTTTTGAGCCGAATGACCACCGATCACATCGCACGCGCGAGTGGCTGGTCGACGGATTGAAGAAGGTCGATGCATTGCGCTTCCTGCTCGAAGACCGCGAAGGCGCAACGATGGGCCAGGTCGCACTCAAGTGGTGCCTCAGCGAGCCGCTGGTTGCCAGTGTGCAGCCGAACATCTACAACCTCGCCCAGCTCGAGGAGTTCGCCGGCGCCTGTGAAATCGAAGAGTTCGATGCGGACGAACTGGGCGACATCGATCTGCTCTATCGAACCGGCTTCGGCATCACCGAGCCGACGGTGGACCCGTCACGCCTGGTCAACGCCTAGCTTCAGATCAGCGGGCCCCAGTTGTTTGTCAGCGAGATTCATCTTGGCTGTTTCGGACCTGGCACATTCCGCGGACAACTTGTATGCCTCGGACCGTCATTGTTTTCCCCGACCTGTCCGGTGCTGCTCTGCCGAGCACGCGCTCCCGGGGTAGCTCATCGACGATGAGCTACCTGACGAGGCCCGTGCCAGTGGTACGGTCCTCATGTGTTGGGGGTTTCATCGGCGCTGCGGAGGCTACGCCCCGAACCAGCGGCCGTACGCTGATCGCTACGATCGTTCGATCAGCTCGATGCGATAGCCATCCGGGTCACGCACAAAGCAGAGCAATGAGCCGCCCTCACGTACGCGATACGGGGGCTTTTCAGGCTCGATGCCACGCTCTGCCAGCGATGCGAGCGTCGCATCCATGTTCTCAACGGCGAACGCGATATGACCGTAGCCCGTCCCAATGTCGTACGGCTCTGTCCGCCCGAAGTTGAACGTCAACTCCAGGCGCGGCTCGCCGTCGGAGTCACCAAGAAAGACATTGATCGCCTCGTCGCGAATCGGCTTGCGTGCAAGCTCCGTGAGCCCGAGTCCGTTGACGTAGAAGTCCACGGATCGTTCCAGATCATTGACGCGGTAACAGGTGTGAATCAGCTGCATCGACATGCCAGCGAGCATACCCGCCGGTCAGCCAATGCACGAGCCCGTCGACACGGCACGGTCATCGGGTGATGCATCTGCGACGGCGGTGCGGACCAGTGAATTCGGAACCCCGTATCCACCTTCGCGGGACGAGTCAGTGGCGGCTGCGAAGACCGTTGTGATCACCCGGCCGTCAGCGTCGACAATCGGTCCGCCGCTGTTTCCGTGAAGCACCCGACCGCTGAAGCTGGTGACCGACCGGCGCACCGTTCCTTCACCCCAGGCATCGGGAGCGCGAACCAGCTGCGTACGCCCAAATCGTGCCGGGCTCGCAGCGAAAGGCCCGTTCTCAGGAAATCCCATGACAGCCCCCGTGTCGCCACCGTCCTTGCCCAGATCCTCATCCCGAACGAGCTCGAGCGGTTGACGGTCCAGCCGCCGCGCCGACAGCAGTGCAAGGTCGTTTCGACGGTCCAGATAGATCACGCGTGCAGGACGGCGGCGGCGACTGCGGAAGGCCATTACTTCGGTGTCGTCCTGCCCGGCCACGACGTGCGCGTTGGTCACCACGATCCCCGGTGCTGCAACCCAGCCAGATCCGGTTATCGAAAACCCACAGGCGCTGCCTGTCACGCGAACCACCGAGTCGGCAGCGTCGCGGAAAGCGGCTGTCCTGGGGAGCTCGCCGCTCGGCGCTGCCGCTGTGATCGAGGGACCTGCAAATCCGGGAAACGGGTCGTAGCGCGACAGTGCGTGCAGCAGTGGACCCGACGGTGGAAGCCGCCTGTTCAGGGTCCGCACGATCTTCGACGACGTTACCGGCTCTCGCAGGCTACGCGCCTGCGGCATGCTCATCACGGTGGCGGCCATCGCCCAGGCAATGCCAAGCGCGAGTACCGCCCACAGCACCGATCCGGCCAGCGAGTCCGCGACCACGCGCCAGCTGATCACCCAGCGCGCCTGCGCCCACTTCCCCAGATCGTGCATGGCGCTGGATGCGATCGAGATCAACAGCAGCGCTGTTCCCGTCGCAACCATTGGTGTGTAGGGAGACGAGGCGCCCTGCTCCGTCACCATCGGCACGATGCGAGTTGCCACGGCCATGCCCAGAACGAAGCCGGCAAGCGACATGACGCCGAGCAGAAAACCCCGGTACCACCCAAGCAGCGCAAATCCCGCGACGGCAACCACAATGACCAGATCGACGGGACTCACTGCTGCATTCTGCCCGGACGGGCCGGCTGCACAACTCCGAATGGCGGTCGCGGGCACACGATTCCGTCTCGCTGTATACTGGCCGGCACACCACGTCGCGGGGTGGAGCAGTCTGGTAGCTCGTCGGGCTCATAACCCGAAGGTCGCAGG
>CAYNNW010000238.1:0-3454 GCA_964398435.1 uncultured Gaiellales bacterium
CTCGAGTCAGCTGACGAGAAGGTCGTGGCGTTCACTGATCGCCCGGTACGACGCGTTCGACAGATGAAGCTCGGCGATCTTGCCCGAACCTGGAATCAGCACTTCCGTGACAACCCACCCAACGCGGCGGTGGTACTGACGAGCCCGACCAATCCGGCTCAGGACATGACGGTCGTTGAACTGGGTCCTCCCACATTGAAAGGGAGCACAATCAGCTTTCCGGTGAAGCCCACCGACGCGAGCGATGACCCGGATTGGACAGCGCTGGTCAGCCAGGACCCTGACAAGCAGATTCCAACATCGTTCACAGACGTCTCACTGTTTATTGACGATGCGACGAGCTCACCAATGATTGAAGTTTCGGTCGTCAACCTGTCGAACATTGCACTGTCAATTCAGTCAGTTGATCCGAGCTCAAGTCACTGGAGCTATAGCGGCGGGGCGACCACCCCAAATATTGGCGACGTACTGTCGCAGAACAATTCGCCGTCAGCCAATTACTCGCTCTCGAGCGACAACGGCGGCAGCGGCGACGGCGATCTCAACGGTACGATCTCCTTCGTTGGCAACTACAACAACCACTACGAGCTCCACCTGTCACTCCCCCGTGGCGGCAAGGCATTCGCAGAGATGGTATCGCTCAATCCCAATGCCTCGGGAATCAATGTCGTTGGCTCGACGAACGGCGATCGCGTGTCATTCGACAATCTCAGTCCGGATCCCAATAGCGGCGTCTTCAACGTACTGCTCACGACTCCACAAGCACCACCACGCTAGAGAGTGTCATTGGCCACACTAGGCATTGGCGGGGAGCCGAGCGCCGTCGCCTGACTCCCCGCCAATGCGTCAGCCTGCGAGTAGTGAGCTGAGGTATGCCGCACCGACTTTGGCGCCGTTGAGTGCATCAGAAATGAATACGGCCTCCGGGTTAAGGCCGAGCGGCTCACTCACCTTGTAGCCAAACCGGTGTCGGATGTCTGCCTGAGCCTCGACCCACCGGCCGCCGGTCAAGCCGAGCGATGCCTGCTGGACGACACCAGCTGGAGCACCGCCAGTCGAGAGCAATTTGACGCCGTGCGCCATATCGGCGTTGGCAGAGCGCAGCAGCTCGATTATTGGCGTGTAGTCCTGACCCGGCGAATAGAGCGCCGCAGCGTTGGAGTACGCCCCGACAGCTGATGCGAATGGGTTAACCGGCGTCGGATTACTAACCGACGCGGGAGTGATACGTGGCACGTGATTGTCCTTCCAATGGTGTGAATACCATCGGCGCATCGTGGTCGCGCCACAGTACGGGTCTGAGGGGGCACGTGCGTGCGGTCGCCCTGCGTGGAGGCCATCCGAACACCAGGATCGTCCGCAAACGGCCGCCAGGCGAATCTCCCTTTCGCCTGATTTCCGGGCGCCGACGACAGCGGGCGTATCAGTGACAATGTCTTCGCAGTTGGTGAAGGCACCGTTGCAGAACTGCGCACCGCCGACGCTGTTTCAGCACAGGCGCGCCATGTTGCATCAACGATTACTGGCACCTCGACAGACAGTTGCCAACAGTCGCCGCTGGAGATTGTCTGCGGCGCGGGCACGCTGCGAGCCACGCTGCACTCAGAACACCCGTGGACCTGCAGCATTCCTCACGCAACGGACCTCACGGTTGACGACGGCAACTGCGACCCGTGGAGAAACACACTCGTTGGTAGATGGTGTTCCAGCGCGATTGCCCACGGAACTCTGTCACCAATCTAGCGCCCCGACGCGTTCACCACTCAACCGGGTAGACCGCGCCCCACGGGTCTGTCCACTCAATGGCTTCTTCGATCGTTGCGTGCTCGATGCCATCCTCCGTGAGCTTCTGCGCATCAAAGCTTGAGATCAAGCCATCGCCATTGCCGTCGTATGAACGCAGCTGTGCGACAACTTCGGCCCGGTCAACCTGGCCATCACCGCTCGTGTCGGAACGCTTGACGAAGTTCTCAATCGAGACCCAGTTCACTTCGGTCTGCGACCCGCGGCGCCGCGGCGTGTACTCATAGCGGTACAGGTACTCTGGAAACGCCTGCTCGGTCGTCCCCAGCGTGCCGTTGCCGTCGTGGTCGAAGTTCTTGATCAGGCGGTCAGCCTGCGCCTCAATATTCGTGCCGTGGTGGTCGAGCGATGCGTTCTTGCCCTTGTCGAAACCGACGAATCCACCGGTCATCGCGCCAAATGTCGCACCGGCTGCTACGAGCGCAGCTGCGCCGCCCAGCATGTGCAGCGCAGACGGATTTCCTCGACCAAGCAGCATCGCGCCACCGGCGGCCAGACCACCGCCGATGAAGAATGCAAACACCGGACTCGTGCCGTAATAGTCCATCGATGCCTTGTCGATTCCTTCAAGGTGGCGATCCCAGTGTCGCTCGCCCGATGCCGCAGCTGCGTCCCGCGCAATCGGGTGCATTGTGATTCCTGCGCCGATTCCGGCGAGCGCTGCGCCCACGCCAATAGCAATTGGACGAATATTCATCTCGTCACCCTTCCCGTCGCGCCAGGTTGTGCTGCGCGTGTCCGGCCCTGCCCACCTGAGTTTCGACCCGTGACGCATTTCTGTTACGAGCACATCCGTCGTTCAGCGACTCAATCGGGCCGCTCAATGGTGTCGCAGGGCCGTTCTCGACCCGCTTATCCCCCGCATACGCGCGCGCGGCGGGATGAATCTGGCGATGGACCGGCCAGACCGGCTGGTTCATCGCCGCGCGCCGCAGCAGCACAGCTCGGCGCGACCACGACCCCGCGAGGAGTAGATGACGACCCTGCTGCAACGTGCTGAGATTGCCTTCGTGCAACTCGCGGGGCAGATCGTCGAACCGCTGCTGTTTCGCCGTCATTCGCTGGGCAATCTGCTGCCGCCACCGCCGGCCGAGTCGGCAGGTCGTCACCCGGTGATCATTGTGCACGGCGTGGCAGACAGCGCAATCGGCAGCCGCACGCAGGCGGAGTCGCTTCGTCGCGACGGCTGGACGGTGTTCACCCCCACCATGCCCGGCAATGGCCTGTTCGGGATCGAGGCAAATGCACGAGCGATCGCCGCAGAGGTTGATCGCGTGCAGGCCGCAACCGGCGCGCGCCTTGTCGACCTGGTGGGGCACAGCCAGGGCGGACTCAGTGTTCGCTGGTACCTCGGTGTGTTGGGTGGCAGTCGCAATGTGGGGCGCGTGGTCACGATCAACTCGCCGCTGCACGGCGTGGGTGGTGGGTACCTCAAGCTGAAGCGCTTTCTCAATGGCCTTGGTATCTACCAGCCGATCCCGAACGGCCTGATCGAGCTCGTGCACGGGTCGCAGATGCTGCGGCGAGTGGAGCGAACGCGACTACACCCGCTGGGACCGAAATGGACATCACTGTATTCGGCAGACCCGGACGGAATCATCACGCCGGTGAACTCGCCCATCCTGCAGGGCGCACGCAACGTCGCTCTGGT
>CAYNNW010000238.1:3464-4339 GCA_964398435.1 uncultured Gaiellales bacterium
GCGCGGACCTGCGCATATCGATTCAAACCAGCGGAGCGAAGAGGCGTATGCCCGGCTGCGGGATGCACTGCTGGGCGCGTCGCAGCTGAGCTTCAGCGACGCGTGTCACCGCCCGCGGCCCCACGCATAGCCGATGTCGGATCCCCCTTGGCAGGGTGGCCACGGTGGGCGTACGTTGGGCGTGTACGGGTGCACATCACTAACGGGAATTCTGGATGAAACTCAATCTGATTCGCGCGGCAGTTCTTGCTGCGCTCGTTCTTATGTCGTCAGTAGCCGGAGCCACTGCCTCGGCGCTCCTTACCGGCGCAGACATCGCTGATGGATCGCTTACCGGCATTGACGTGCGGAATGGGTCAATCACTGAAGTCGACCTTTCCGGTGCAGTCCGAAGGCGACTTGTCAGCACGTACGCTGCGGCACGACGTACGACTCCAACACGCGTGAACTTCAACCAGTATGTATTTGGACCGGTTGGGTATACGAAGATTGCCTCGACAACGATTGAGGTGCGCACCACCGGCCGCATAATGGCGCACAGCTACGTGACACTGTCGAGCACAGCGACGTGGAGGCCTGCAACATGCGCGCTGTACATCGTCGCAACAGGATCTACATCGATACTCAACGAAGATGCACTTGGCGCCACTGAGGACATTCCGGTGATAGCGGGTGCTGGCCGGTCGCACTCAACGCTGTTCACGTTTGCCGACGTTGCGGCTGGGAAACACGATGTGGTTCTGGCCTGCACGGCAGACTCGAATCAGGACGGAACGCTTCCAGCCATAACCGCGACTGGCAAGGTAATGGCATGGACCGCCACATCCTGACCTGCTATTCGAGCGCCGACGCATCGATCGCGACAAATCGCGCAC
>CAYNNW010000239.1:0-4333 GCA_964398435.1 uncultured Gaiellales bacterium
TCCGCATCGAGCGGAATGTCTAGTTCGGCGGCGAGCCGGCGTACAAGCAGAGTGGCACACGGTGCCGAGCCCACGACGTGGTTGAGCGCACCGAATCGACCGTTGTCCGCATGGTGATCAATATTGATGACCGACCGGGCGCCCAGGATCAGTTCCCGCGAGCCCAGCCGCGGCGCATTGCCGCAGTCGACAGCGACAAGCGTCCGCTCGGCCAGATCCTCGGGCAGGGCATCAAGGAGGCCCGGAGGTGAGATGAACCCGTACTCACGCGGCACCACGTATCCGGGTACCCAGGTGACGACGTCGCAGCCCAGCCGCTGCAGAATGAGTGCCATCGCACAGGCAGATCCAATCGCATCACCGTCGGGATTCTCGTGGGTACCGACCACGACCTTACGTGTTGATCGAAGCGCAGTCGCGATCTCACTCAGTGAGACATCCGGGCCGCGCGTGATTTCAGTTGTCATCTGGACCTGTGCTCCTGCCTGCTGGCGGCTGCCCGGAGCAACCCCGAGCGACGCCCGATCATATCGCGCAGACCACCGGCGTACCTGACGCGGCCCGGCCAGCCTGCTCAAGGCACCACGCATGCATGCCGATACGTTCAGTGTGCGTCGCGTCCGGCCCGCGTGGCCGGTCGCGTGCGCACATGCGAGTCAAGGAGCCCACGGTGACGCTGCCCACCCCCGCGGAACACAGATCAGGTCGTGTCGTTCATCCGCTGATCCGGATAAACGCGGCAGGCGATCGTGGTCTGACGCTGGTCGAGATGTTGATTGCGCTGGTCATCGTGTCCATCCTCTTCGCCGTGACCGTGCCGATGTGGCGCGGTGCGCGAAAGACGGCGCACAAGAAGGCAGTAATGGCCGCCGCATTCAAGTATGCACAGGCCGTCGACGAGTACCGCAACGACCACGACGGGCTGGCTCCCGGGGTCAACGACGATGGCGTTACATGGCCGCACTGGACGGACCCCAAGGCAGGCCCGATGGACGGCGCCACCCGGTATCTGCGGGGCGGAACGCCAGAGATCGTGCAGGCCAGCGTCGATACCGGAGGTGCGGACTTCGTGCTGGCGCGGCCGAACACATGGCCACAGCCCGGGCCCGAGGGGTACACGATTGTCTACCGCCCCTCTGCCGATGGGATGGGCTATCGAATCACCGTGTACAGCGAGAAGTTCCGCCTGCGCAAGTCAGAGGCCAACAACTACGTCGGTGGAAACGGCAAAGAGGGCGACTCGTTCATCTGCTGGATCGGCACTGACCCGCCGCATGTGAATACATCGTGGCCGACCCCGCGCCAGGACCTGCAGCGGCATCGCATCGGCCGCAAGTGCGGCTGATGCCCCGCCTACTCTGAGTCCAGCAACTCACGAATTCTCAACGCAGAATCCAGCGTATCGTCGTAGCGGAATTCCAGTCGAGGTGTGTGATGCAGCTTGACCTGCCGCGCGATTGCCGACTGGAAGACCCCGTGGGCCGACCGCAGCGCAGCCAGGGTCGACTGTCGGACATCCTCATCACCCAGGACGCTGACGTAGACCACGGCGTTGCGAAGATCACGGGCCGCATCAACGCCGGTCACCGTGACAAAGCCCAACCGCGGATCGCTGAGGTCACCGACGGCCTCGCTGATCACCTGTCGAATGGCTTCGTTGATTCGGGTTAGTCGTGATCCGCCTGTCACCGTGGTGCTCCTCACCGTCGGGCCAGCCCAGTCTGGCAACCGCGTGGGAGGCATCGTACCCTGCGACGTCCTCTCGCTCAGCACGTGGTGCGGTGCCCCATATGGATCTGATCCTCATGAATTGGCGTGTAACTGCCGATATCCACCACAGTAGACCACCTGTGGACCGGTCATGCCCATGATCCGATTCGACCGAACAGACCGACACCCGAGCATGTGTGCCCGATCCGAACGGGGATTCGGGCTCGTGGAGATCATCATTGTGGTGGTCATTGCTGCGATTCTGATGGCGGCGATCATTCCGATGTACCAGAGCGCTCGGAAGACGGCGCGCCAGAAGGAAGCAATTGCGGCGATGAATGAGTACGCCCGCGCCATTGCTGCCTACAAGGGCGACAGTGCCGGCAAGGTGCCGATGTCTCCGACCACCGACACCTGGCCGAACCAACCCGCCGGCTGGAAGATCAACCGTGGACCGCTCAATCCCCTGACGGGCAAGCCGTACATCCGTTCCGGTGCGCCCGAGATCACCACTCGCAGCCTTGCCTCAGGTGGTGCAGTCCTGCGCCTGAATGCGAGTCCTGCAAGTCTGGGAAACATGGGAATCGGGTCATTCATCAACTCGAATCTGACTGATGAATCGTCGGGCTGGGTGATTGTCTACTCGCCAGCGATCGATGGCGACGAAGGCCAGTTCCGCCTGACTCTGTATGGCGGGGGCAAGGCACGACTGAAAGACCATTCGAACAACGCCGACTTTAAGCGATTCGTCTGCTTTGTCGGAACACCGCCGACAGTTTCCGAGGTCGCCGGGTTTGCGGACAACCCTGCGACACCCACTGACGAGCATG
Organism: uncultured Gaiellales bacterium; assembly: GCA_964398435.1. Lineage (GTDB taxonomy): Bacteria > Actinomycetota > Thermoleophilia > Gaiellales > SKUG01 > CAYNNW01. The sequence goes on from CAYNNW010000239.1 coordinate 2,541, forward strand.
CGAACGCTGAGAACATGATGAAATTCTACGCCGCACACCCGTGCTCCTAGCGGCGTGTCAGTCGGCAACGTCGCGCAGCGACAGCACCGTGCGTTGACGGGTGACCACCTCGGCCTCGGGGCGCTCGCAGATACGAACGGCTTCATCGAGCAGACGTTCAACATCACTGGCCCGCCGGGCAACGATACTGATGGCCAGCTGGGCAACCTGCAGCCGATCGTGGTGATCGACCTCGGACGCCGAAAAGCCGGCATTCTTCAACGACTGCGTGACACTGCGCACGGGCGATCGCTTGTCCTTGAGCGACCGCGATTGCGGCACGTGCAGGTCGACGACCAGCAGCCCAGCGAATCCCTCGGCCCCACCTGCGCCGGCACCTGAGTGGCGAGGTGCCATCACAACTACGCCGTTGTGGTGGGCTCGACCTTGAACTCGCGCTCGACCTGCTTGACGACGTAGGCCTCGATCACGTCGCCGTCCTTGAGGTCGTTGTAGCCCTCAATCGCGATACCGCACTCGTAGCCCTGGGCGACTTCCTTGACGTCGTCCTTGAAGCGGCGCAGCGAACTGATCTCCCCGTCGTAGACGACGGTGCCGTCGCGAAGCAGTCGCACACGAGCGTTCCGCTCGATCGTGCCCTGGGTGACCATGCAGCCTGCGATCGTTCCGATGCGACTGGCCTTGAAGACCTGTCGCACTTCGGCCTCGCCGAGCGTCTCTTCGACGTCCTCCGGCGAGAGCAGTCCGCTGAGTGCCTGTTCGACTTCCTCACGCAGCTTGTAAATGACGCTGTAGCTGCGCAGGTCGACACCCTCGCGCTCGGCCGACAGCCGGGCCTCGGCGTTCGGACGCACGTTGAAGCCCATGATGATCGCGTTCGATGCCGCGGCCAGCATGACGTCGGATTCGCTGATGCCGCCAACACCGCTGTGGATGATCCGGACCTGCACTTCGGGGTGCGTGACCTTGCCCAGTTCCTGCTCGATTGCCTCGAGCGAACCGGCCACGTCGGCCTTGATGACCAGGTTGAGGTCGTTGACATCGCCCTCTTTGATCCGTGCAAACAGATCGTCGAGCGTGATGCCGCGCTGGCGACGGGCAAGCTGTTCGGCCTTGAGTCGGCGTGCCCGGGTTGCTGCGCGGTCGCGCGCGACCCGCTCGCTCTCCACCACCTGGCAGAACTCGCCAGCCTCGGGCACGGAGTTGAATCCGATGATCTCGATCGGAACCGATGGGCCAGCTTCATTGACCCGATCACCGCGGAAGTCTGCGAGTGCTCGCACCTTGCCCCACGACGCTCCGGCCAGTACGACGTCGCCGACCTTGAGTGTGCCACGCTGCACGAGCAGCGTCGCAACCGGACCGCGGCCGGGGTCGAGTTTCGACTCGATGATGTATCCGCTCGCCTCGGTGTCCGGGTTCGCGGTCAGCTCGAGCACGTCAGCCTGCAGCAGAATCATCTCGATCAGGTTGTCGAGATTGAGCCGCTGCTTGGCTGACACTTCGACCACCACGGTCGAGCCGCCCCACTCTTCGGGCTGCAGATCGTGCTGGGCAAGTTCTGCCTTGACCTTCTCCGGCGCTGCATTCTCTTTGTCGATCTTGTTGATGGCAACGAGAATCGGCACCTCAGCGGCCTTGGCGTGGTGCATCGCTTCAAGCGTCTGCGGCTTGACACCGTCGTCTGCTGCAACGACCAGCACCGCTTCGTCGGTGACCTTTGCACCGCGAGCTCGAAGTGCCGTAAACGCTTCGTGGCCCGGCGTGTCGAGGAATGTGACCTGGCGACCATC
>CAYNNW010000240.1:0-1680 GCA_964398435.1 uncultured Gaiellales bacterium
GGTCTGGTCCTCAACCAGCCCACGACATGCGCCTGTCCACGCCGAACAAACACAACATCCGCGTGCCCCACCGCAACAATGCGGTCGCGGCAGGCATTGCTGGTGCTCCCGTCGTACACGGCCGCGGCCATCTGCTCACGCTGGTGAATTCGATTGCGTGCCGTATCGGCATTGTGGCCAGCCACACTGCCCACGCTGTACACGGGCGCTATAGCCATGATCCGGTGTGCAACGAACGGTGGAGCGAGCACAACACTGCCCGGTTCGAGGTCGCGTAGCGCCGGGATCGCTGTGCGCACGCCGCGGACCTCAGGGGCCGCGATCGCAAGTGCATTTCGAATCGAGAGGCGGCCAGGCAGATGAACCGCAAGTGACACGGTTGACGGAAGTGAGATCGATGCGATCAGCACCATGGTCAGCGATGTAGCCAGTACCGGTGGCGATGCAGCTGCGTGCTCGCCGTCAGTTGTGGATACGCGGGCCCCGGCGACAGTCCGTCCCAACATCCACGCGATCATTACCAGCGCGACCAGCGCGGCTCCAGTGACTGACCACGCTGGGACGCCCTTTGCGACGAATGGTCCCTTGATCGGAGGAAGCAGCAGCACCAGGACCCCGACGAGCATGCCAACGGCGGCAAGCGCTGCGTGCAGGTGGCGAGGGCGGGACGAGAATCGTCCCGAAGACAGCGTTGCTGTTCCCACGATCACTGCAAGTGCCAGCGCGGGTGCGACCGGAATCAGCAGAAACAGTCGACGCGTCTGGCTGATCCCCATTGCCTGGGTCAGCGTTGTAAACACCGGATTCACGAGTGCCGCTGCCAGGGCCGCAGCAACCGTGCCTCCAATGAAAGATGCCGGGCGCGATCTGATTCCGATCAGGAGCACACCAGCCCAGATCGCCAGCAGCGCAATGCCGCCACGCAGTGCCAGCAGGTCTGCGCGCAGGTGGAACGACGAGCGGTTGCCGACCAGCACCCCGCCGACGCCGAGGCCGTCCGGGGCAGGTCCCGCTGACGTCGACCGTTCCAGCTCCGCCACGGGCGAGGACTGCGAAAACGCCGACAGGTGCTTGATGATCGGATACTGCGGCGCAAGCACGGCGACGATCAGGGCCGCAACTATCCCGCCTGCGACCAGGAGGCGGCGCAGCGACGCTCCCGATCGGATCAACCCCTGAACCACCATGACGGTCGATCCACCAGCCAATGCCAGCGCCAGCAGCACCGCATAACTGTTGTGCAGGATCCCAACGCCAGCAGTTCCGCTGACGGCAAGGACGAGCCCCAGTGTCCAGGTCAATCGATTCTGGAATCCATCGAGGAGCAGGTACCAGCCGGCCAGCGCTGCCGGAAATGCAATGCACATTGCAAGTTCACGCGGGTACGCCGCCTGCTGAATTGTGGTCGGGACGGTGTGGGTTGTGACAAGTGCAAGCACCGACAACAGTCCAGTTGCACATCCGGCCAGATTCGTACCAATGACAATCCGCCCGAGTGCGGCGCCACACGCAACGAAGACAGGGACCAGAACGGCCGGGACAACCAGTGCAACCTGAAGCGGGTGTGTGGCTGACAGCGTCGCGGCCTGTGCCATCAGGTCCTGCCCGACCGGCACGATGTATCCCGGGTGCATCGAACCGTCGATGTAGCTCGTTGTTCCGCTGAACCCGGGTGAATGC
>CAYNNW010000240.1:1690-4317 GCA_964398435.1 uncultured Gaiellales bacterium
CGTGGTAGAGCATGTCGGCGCGAACACCGCCGCCGAAGATGTAGGACACGAGTCCAGTGGCGGCAACGCAGCCGATCAGTATCCGGTTCAGAACTTGGTCGCTGAGCCAGCCTCCCGCTGCGGGCGTGGTCGATTCAACGCTGCCAGGCAGTTCCGGCGCTGGCGCAGCGGAATGCTCCTCGCTGGCCGGCGTGGATCGACGCTGCCGCCGCCAGCGGACTACCTCCACCACCGCCGCAGTCAGCGAGCCTAATCCGACGGTCAGGGCGATCCGTCCCCAGACATCGATGCCGACCGCGAGCGCGATCGACAGTACGCCACTGTGAACTGCCATTGCGCACGATGCAGCGACAAGCGTCCAGACGTACCACGGATATTGCGCTCGCGATCGCATCAGCGAGACTGCGGGTGCGCCTGGAAGCATCACCACCAGCAGCATCGCAATGCAGATGGCGATATCTCGAACGAGTGTCGTGAGGCTGAACTCGATCATCCGAGGCAGCGCAACACATATGGCTGGGGGGCTCGCGCGGGAAGCATGATGACTCCCGAGTGTATCGAAGTCCCGACCGGGCCTACACAGCCGTTGGGCCATCTACAATGGTCTGCGGTGTACGAGCGGCTCATGCGACTTCTCCGCCATTCGGCGGTCTACGGCCTTGGCTCTGTGGCCTCGAAGCTGCTGGCGATCGTGCTTGTCCCCGTGTATGTCAGGTTCGTCGAGCCTCGCGAGTACGGAATCGTTGAGACGATCCTGGTCATTGACCTGTTCGTTGTGGCTGTATTGAAGCTGGGAATGCAGAACTCGCTGATGCGGTTCTGGTACGACGAGAAGGAGGCCGAGAACCCGGTTCAGGTGGTTCGAACAGCGATGTCGTATCTCTACGTCGCTGTCTTCGTTGGCGCTGCGCTACTCGTGCTCCTGTCTGCTCCCCTCGCCGATCTGCTTCTGGGCGGCCCCGACGATGCGCGCTTCGTGATGATCGGCGCCTTTGGTGTGGCCTGCTCCACGTTCTGGCAGACCTGGATGTCCATCTTCCGGCTGCAGCAGCGGGCAGCGTGGTTCGGATCGTTCTCTCTGATCAACATCGCGACGTCTGCCGGATTGACGCTGTGGTTCGTTGTTGGAATGGATGCCGGCGCGACGGGACTGCTGCTCGGCAATTTCCTGGGAACGTTCGTGTTGCTCCCGGTTCTGGCTGGTATACACGCGCGCTACATTGTTCCGATTCCCCGCATGGATCTGCTGCGAAGGATGTTCGTCTTCGGCGTACCAACGACGCCAATGGCAATCGCCGCGCAGGGATTGGCGATGGTCGACCGGCTTGTGCTGTCAACGGTAGTTGGCCTGGGCGCAGTAGGTGTGTACGCGCTTGCCGCAAAGGCGGCGCAGGTCGTCATGCTGGTGGTGTTGGCGTTGCAGCTGTCGTGGCAACCGTTTGCCTACTCAATCAAGGACGATGACGATGCCCGACGCACGTACGCGTTGGTGATGACCTACTTCGTCGCCTCAATTGGCTTCCTCGTTGCAACCGTGTCGCTTGCCGCCGAGCCATTGATCCGGGTTGCTACCGTGCCGACCTACTACTCGTCCGCGCGGCTGGTACCGCTCCTTGCGCTGGCGGCCGGTGTATACGGGATGTATTTCATAGCGGGTATTGGTGCCTCGCGAGAAAAGAAGACGAAGTTCCACTTCCTCGTCGCGGCAGGAGCACTGACAGTCAGCATCGTCGCCAACCTGCTGCTCGTGCCGGTGTGGGGAGCAATGGGCGCAGCCGTAGCAGCTGTTCTGGCAAACGCCACGCTGACAGGGCTGATGTTTCTTCGATCCCAGCACGTCTTCCCGGTGCAGTACCACTGGAGTCGAATGTCGATTGTGGCAGTGCTTGTGGGCTGTTCCCTGGCTGCCTCGTGGCTGTTGCCCGGCACGGGAGCCACCGCTGTCGTGGCTCGAGTCGTTCTGGTGGTTTCCTATCCGCTGCTCCTGGCCATCATCGGGTTTTTTCCCGAGAACGAGCGTGCTGCGATCCGCCGCCGCCTGCCAGGTCGTTCGCATTCCCGAGCCTGACAATTGCGCGCCCGCGCGTGAGGTACTCGCGTGTCGGACCAGACATGCTGGTAGCCTCCGCTCGTTGTGCGCGATCCCCGCTCCCAACCCTCCACCCTGCTGCCGCGACGGATTGTTCGGTATCTCCGCGCGCGTGCGCGATGGCTCGTCAACGGCGTGCTCGACAGGCTGGAAACCGCGCGTGCCCGCGATATTGACCATGCACCAATCCTGATCCTGGGTGCCCCGCGATCCGGCAGCACGCTGCTGTACCAGCTGATGGTCGAGCGGTTCGATGTCGGGTACCTGGCCAATGCGCATGCAGCCTGGCCAGGTGGGCCGTCGTTTGTTGAGCGGTTCCGGCGGCCGCGCAATCGGCGTCGTCCATCCGACTTCACCTCGAACTACGGTGCCACCGCCCATTCCTGGGATCCGTCCGAGTGTGGTGACTACTGGTACCGCTTTTTCCCCCAGCGTCCACATCACATCCGCCGGCAGGATATGCCTGACCGGCAGGCTCGGCGGCTCCGGGCCTCGATGGCAGCGCTGGTTCGGGCATGTGGTGCACCTGTGGTCTTCA
>CAYNNW010000241.1:0-4313 GCA_964398435.1 uncultured Gaiellales bacterium
GATCATTCCTCTGGCCCGGATTCGGCGACAACTCGCGCGTGCTGGACTGGATCGCGCGACGATGCGATGACGAGGTTGGGGCGGTTGAGACGCCGCTCGGTATGGTTGCGCGCCCTGAAGACATCGACACAGCTGGGTTGGATATCGCCCCGGCAATTCTTGAGGAGCTGCTCACGGTCGACCCCGAAGCAGTGAAGGCCGAGCTTCCACAGGTGCGCGACCACCTGATGCGCTTTGACCGACTGCCGGCTGTGCTGCGCGAGCAGCTGGAATGGCTAGAACAGCAGGTCTGAGCTCTCCGATACATGGGTGCCGGAATGGGACCGGCGCACCCGGGACGAATCGGAGGGACTCATGGTATCCGCGGCGGACGCAATTACCCGTCAAGCCGCCTGGCTGACCGGCGGCATTGCTGCCGGACTCGCCACGCGCGCGCTCCTCACAACGGCATTGGACGACCCGCGAGCTACGGATCGTGCACGATATCCGTTGGAATACATTCAGGTCATGACAGGCATCACTGCCCTGTTCTGCACACCACTGATGTTGTATATGGGACGGGGAGGCAACGGCGCAGCATCGGCTCGAATCTTTGCCCCACTGACTGGCGGAGAATTGGGAGCATTCATCGGCGCCTCAGCCGGCTTCGGACTGCTCACGTAGCAGCCACGGTGGTGCCGAGCAGATGCAGCGCGCAGGCGCCATCTGCCACCAGCACATCCGTCATGTCGACCACGTGCTTGTGGTGGGTCAGGAAGATGATCTGCATCTGTTGACCGATCTCGGCAAGCAGCTGCATCGTTGCCGCGGCCCGTTCGTTGTCGAACGACGGCAGCACATCGTCGAGCACGATTGGAATCGACTGCCCGGATGTTGATGCTGCCGTGACGAGTCGGGCCAGGCGGAGCGCAAGGTAGAGCTGCTGCAGCGTTCCTTCGCTCAACTCTCCCTCGGAGACCCGCCCGCTGCCGTCACGACGTTCCACCTCAACAACGTGCTGCCCGGACTCGTCGATGTCGAGCTCAACCCGGTCGAAGGCTCCGCATGTCATGCGTGAGAAGTAGTCGCTGGCCAGTCGAATGATCGGCCCGACATCCTGCTGCGTACGCTGATCGATCAGCTGTTTGAGCATGTGGTACTGCAGTGCGCGCTGGCGGTATCCGGGAACCTGCTGCTCGATCTGTGCGCGCGCAACATGCAGGTCGTTCAGTGCATCCGATTGGTCGCTCCGATGCTCAAGCACGGCAATGTCCTGCACGAGCTGCTCGACCTGTTCGTCGGCGCCCTGTTGTGCCTGCTGGATATCCGCCAACTGTTGCGCCAGCTCCTCGCGCTCGAGGCGCACCTCTGCGGGAGATCGACCGTCGATCGTGTCGCGCAGTTCGTCAACGGTGAACCGCGTCTCGGCGACCACCTGGGACGACAGTTCGCGGGCCTCAGCGGCACGCCGCTCACTCTGATGCCACTGCTCGTCCACCGCGTCCAATTCCTCAACGGACGTGCAGCCCGCATCGGCCACCAACGCATCAAGGCTGGCTTCAGCGCCCGCCTGCGCACCGCTCAGCTCAGCACGCTCGGTCTGTGCGAGGGTGATTCGTTCCTGCAGCCCGTCGGCCTCAACCCGTGCGCGCGAATCCTGGTCGACGAGTTCCTGCAGGCGACGCAGGGTCACGTCAGCGGGAAGGTCGAGCAGGTGCGCGGCCGAGCGTCCCGCTGCCGAGGCTGCCGCTGCAACGTCGCTGGTGAACTGCTCAATAGTTGCGAGCAGCTGCGCTTCGTGCGCGCGCGCCGCACGCTCGGTGTCGATGAGTGTTGCGAGCTCGGCAAACCGTTCAACTCGTTGAACGACTGCGTCGGGGGGTATCTGCTCTGCACATCCGGCAGTTGAGGTGGCCGAACGCCAGGCCTGATCGTGCTCAGCACACGCCTGGCGGGCAGCATCAAGCGCTGCGGTTCGGCGGCGAAGGTCATTGCGCCGCTCAGCGAGCTTTCCGCGCTGCTCGGTCAGACGACGGCGGCGCTGCTCGCTCTCAACGATGACCCGGGCCGCCTGCTCATCAAGCTGCGACAGTGCGGCAAGGAGGTCCTCGTTGCGCGATGCGTCCGGCACGGCAACGCCAAGCAGCGCCGCATATTGGCTGACATGCCCGCGCACTGCCAGCATCTGGGCGGCAAGCGCCTGCTCGGATGCTGCGAGGTCTGCGGCGTCGACCCGCAGCCGCTCGATTGTTTCGCTCAGTTCGGCCATCTCGGCGACGTTGCCGACGGGCAGTCCGCTTGGCTGCCACAGCGCATTCCACTCAGCCTCGATGACCTCGAGGTCGCGCGCCAGGTCTTCCAGTTCCCGCTGTGCGTCATCGCGGCGCTGTTCATCCGCAGTGATCTCTGCACGAATGACACTCGCCTTCCCCACACGTGCGGCATCGTCTGCGAGTTGATCCGCGTAGGAATCCGCGGCGACCATGTGCTGCTCAAATCCATGGACTGATTCCGCGGCGTCGGGGCCGGCCGGCGTTTGGCCAAGGATGATGGAGCGCAGTGGCGACCACTGCGCATCGCGCTCGTGCCGCAGTGATGCCAGTGTCGCAGGATCGGGCACAACAGCACCGGCGGTCAATTCGGCGAGTTCGGCTGACCGCGACTCGATCTTGGTCTCGGCCATGCTTTGAGTTGCCCGAACGGTTTCAATGCGCTGGCGCCTGTCTTCGAACTCCTGTTCCAGGCGCACCCGCGCTGCCTGTGTGGGGAGTTTCATCTCCTGGACTCCCTGGAGGTCAACAGACCCTCCAGGTAACCGACGGGCGCGTACTTCGAGGTCAGCGCGGCGCGACTCACAACTCGATAGCGCCTGCGCGATTGCCTCAACGTTGACGGCCGCCGCTGCCGCCCGATTGGCCTGCAGCGCATCCAGCACATCATCGGTGATGGACCGATCATCGCCTGATTCAGAGCTGTCCGCTGCGCCCGCTGCACCCGCCAGCTCCTCAACGATTTCGCGGGTGGCCGCGAGCTCAGCTGTCGCTGCGACCACGGCCCGTTCAAGCTCCAGGCGCCTCGAGGCTTCACGCTTGATGCTGTCCCGATCCACCTCGCTGGGCAGCTCGGCGACAACCTCTTCGACCGGTCGATCGGCCCATCCGACATGCACGAGCACTGCCGCGCGTTCGCGCTCACACTTCGCGACGGCCTCACGGGCCGCCGGCAGCACTTTCTGCGCATCACGGAATTGTGAAAGACGGGTGTTGAGGTCGCGGCATACATCGGCCACCGCGTGGACCGACTCATCCAACCTCAACGCCGCCGCGCGTGTGCGCAGCGCCTCGATCTGTACGTCGAGCTGTGCAATCTGCCGGATCGACTCGGCGCGAGTCGATCGCGCCGCAGTGAACGCCTCGTGCAGGTCGCGGGTCCACGACCCGGCTGCGATCACCTCGCGCTCATCCGAGGTCGACAGCGCGGCTATCCGCTGGAGCAGTCCATGCGCTGCCGCGCACGCGTCAAGCAGGCGGGCGCGCTCTTCGCGCTCGGCGATCTGCAGTCGCGCGGCGCGCTGCTCAACGCGAAGACGGTCCCGCCGCGATACGAGCTCGTCGTAGCGGCTGACCTCGATGCGAGCGGTGCTGACCCGCTTGGCAGCGGCATCCCATGCCGCGAGCGAGGATGCGAGCAAACCACTTTGACCAGTGTCCTTGAGCAGCGCCCACATCTCTGCCCGGATCTGCTCGAGGACCCGCGTTGCCTGTGTCATTCCGGCTGCAACCTGGAACATCGCTTCACCAGTTGACCTGCCGTCGCGCTGCCCACGAATCCACTCGTGCGTCTGCGCGCGAATCTGCGCCTCGGTCAGGCTGTACTCGCGCCGCCATCGGTCGAGCGGAATACCCTGCAGCGCGCGGTCGAGCCGAGCAGCCAGGGCCTGATCCGGGTCATCACTGACGTAATCCCGTACCGGTGTTGCACCCCTGCTCCGGGCAAACTCAATGCACTCACCGTCGTCGAGGCGAATACGCATCGCCGTGCGCAGCGCTGACATGCGGTGAACGAAGTCGTACTTGGGGTCGGTCGAGCGGCCGACCGGCATTCCATACAGCGTGTACCTGATCGCATCGAAGATGGTCGACTTACCAGCCTCGTTGGGACCATAGACAACCTGCAGTCCCGCGCCGGCCAGATCCACTATTTCATCGCTGAAGTGGCCAAATCGACGAAGCTCGAAACGCTCGATCTTCACGCGCCCACCTCGGTGGTGTCGTCAGCGTGGGCGCTGAGCAGTCGGGCAACAAGCGCGTTTCGGGCCATCTCAACTTCTTCGA
>CAYNNW010000242.1:0-4300 GCA_964398435.1 uncultured Gaiellales bacterium
GACGCATCAGCCTCGCATCGCCGGCCGCAAACGCAGACTTGCGCCTTCCGCGCAGGGCAAAGGACCGCTTCACCCCCACGCAGGATGTTCTCAGTCGTGTGTTCGGCTACGACGGGCCTTCGGCGCCGTGGTATCGCCCCGAGTCAGAGTCGCCAGTCGTCGTGCGGGAGATCGAGTGGCGCCTGCGAGAGATGGGCTACCTGCCGCGAACACACCGCCTTCGCGGGCGGATTTCAATCACGGTCATCCGTGCGATCCAGGCGTATCAGCGCGCCGAGGGGCTGCCACCGCTCGGCACCGTCGGCCCGCGAACGAGTCGCCATATGGACGCAGATCTCGCCCGCCTGAAGCCGGGACGCCGCAAGTTCGTTCGGTAATTCGCAGCCGCTCAGAATTGTGCAGGTTTGCGTCGCCGTACCGCCCGGGTAAGCAGGTGTGACTCCGGGCGCGTGTGGCGATCGGACTCACCATTCGTCATCCAACCCTGGAGCAGTCTGACCAATGTCAATTTCCCGAATGTTCGCCGTGATGGTCATGGTGGTCTCAGCCCTTGCGATTGCTGCGTGTGGCGGCATGACAAAGGATGAGTACATCAAGGAGACCACGAAGATCATCAACAAGTCGACGAAGGATGCCGGCAAGGTCGGCAGCGAGATGGGCTCAAAGCCCACCAAGAAGTCCTACTACAAGATGGCCAAGGTCTATACGCAGGCCGCAGAGGACCTTGAGGCACTGACTCCGCCGAGCGAGGTCGAGAAGGCCCATGAGCACCTCGTCAAGGGCATGGCTGGCATGGCCGGCGTGCTCGAGGGTGTCGGTGACAAGATCGAAAAGATGGACGCGAATGATCCGGCCGAGATGATGGGACTGCTCGGTGTCATGACCGACAATCCCGCCGTCAAGGATCTGATGAAGGCCGACAAGGAGTTCAAGAAGGCCGGCTACAAGGTGATGCCCAAGGGCGTCGCAGGTGGCGGCAGCGGCGACTCGATGAGCGACGAAGAGATGGAGAAGGCCGTCGAGAAGGGCATGGAAGAGGCCATGTCTGAGACTGGCAAGTAGTCCGCTACTCCACTGAACTCAAACAAATCTGAATTGCTGGGGGCGCGCCACGCATCGTGGTGCGCCCCCAGTGCATATGGGCGCGTACGAGGGCAGGACCGCCGGGGGGTGGAACCATTGCCATCCGGCCCAGGTTTCGGGCAATCGCACGCTCGGGTAGGAGCCCGGCCATGCGAACCCATCTGACAGCAACCCGCACTGCCACCCTGTTTCTGGCGGTGATGGCACTGAGCGCCATCGCCCTGGTCTTCACGGGTCCGGCTCACGCCGCCAACACGCGCGTACTCACCGTGCAGAAGACAGAACTCACCGGCGGCGACCCGGTATGCCCACTGACAGGCGCATATGTGTACTCCGCGCTCGCACTGGGCCCGCTTGACCTGATCGGCACGTCAGAAGGCGACTACCCGACGTACACAGAGACGGTGCAGGCCTTCGGTCGACCACACCACACCTGGACCTCGGGCGACATGTTTGTCGCGCACTGGGAAGGCAAGCGGGCGATGAAGATGTTCTTCCGTGACCTGCCGACTGAGACCGATCACTCGGGCGACCTGTTGCAGCAGGGAACGTTGACCGGCAAGCGGTGGCGCGTGACCGACGGAGCGCGCATCGGCATGAAGCTCAGGAAGCTGCGACGGCGCTACCCGCAGGCGACCCGCCACGGCAGGAACTGGTGGCTGTTCGAGGCCTGCGGCGGCAGCAGCTACACCGAGGTGATCCCTGCGGTGTCAGTCAAGATCCGGCGCAAGCGGGTCAAGGCAATCAACTTCCGGCTAATCTGACGACACTCGACTCGTCGCACAATGACAGTAGCCCCGCCGCGAACCCGAAAAATTGTCGGGCCGCAACGGGGCTACCACAAGATCGCCGGTTCTTCGACTGATCTATAGAACCGAGAGGTACTCGTTGATCTCCCATGGCGAGACCTGGGTCCGATAGCGATCCCACTCCTCGCGCTTGAGGTTGATCAGCCGCGAGTGGACGTGCTCGCCCAACGCGTTGAGCAGGAACTCGCTGTCCTCAGCCGCGCGAAGCGCCTCGCCCAGGCTCCCCGGCAGCGAGGTGATGCCGAGCTGGCGCCGCTCCTCGTAGCTGAGATCGAACAGGTTCTGCTCCATCGGCTCCTCGAGTTCGTATCCCTGCTCGATACCGGTGAGGCCGGCGTGCAGCATCGCGGCGAAGGCGAGATACGGATTGCAGCTCGGGTCCGGACAGCGCAGCTCGGCGCGTGTCGCTTTCTCCTTGCCCGGGTGGTAGTGCGGCACGCGGATCAGAGCCGACCGGTTTCGGCGACTCCAGGCAACGTACACCGGCGCCTCATAACCGGGCACCAGGCGCTTGTAGCTGTTGACCGTTGGAGCCAGCACGATGCTCATCTCAACGGCGTGGCGCAGCACACCTGCGATGAACTGCCGCGCGGTCTCCGACAGGTGGTACTTGGCGTCGGCGCTGTAGAACACGTTGTCGCCGTTCTTGAACAGTGACATGTGGGTGTGCATGCCCGAGCCGTTCTCACCGAACAGTGGCTTGGGCATGAACGTGGCATACAGCCCGTTTCGCGACGCAACTTCCTTGACGACCACGCGGTAGGTGACTGCGTGATCTGCCATTCCGAGCGCTGCGGCGTATCGGATATCGATCTCGTGCTGGCTCGGCGCGACCTCGTGGTGCGAGTACTCGACCGGGATGCCCATCTTCTCGAGCGCCAGCACGGCCTGCTTGCGCACGTCGCCCTTGGCATCGAGTGTCGTCAGATCGAAGTAGCCACCGTGGTCGAGCACCTTCAGGTCCGGGCCGTCGTTCTCGAACAGGAAGAACTCGAGCTCGGGCCCGACGTTGAACGTGTCAAAGCCCATGTCGGCTGCACGCTTGAGTGCGCGGCGAAGCACCCAGCGAGGATCTCCCTCGTAGGGCTCGTGCGTGCCAGGCGTCACAACGTCGCAGATCATGCGGGCGACCTTCTGGCCGTCGGCGACCTCCCAGGGCATGACCGAGAACGTATCCGGGTCGGGCCAGGCGACCATGTCGCTCTCTTCGATGGCGTTGAACCCGGTGCTCGATGAGCCGTCGAAGCCCATGCCGTCGGTCATCGCCATTTCGAGTTCGCTGACAGGAACCTCGAAGCTCTTGACGCGCCCGACGAGGTCGTTGAACCAGAGGCGGACGAACTTGACGTCGGCGTCTGCGGCCTGGCGAAGAACGTCGGCGACGGTTGCCTTGTAGGCATGCGGTGGAGCTGAAGTCATGGCTGTGGTCATGTCCCTTCCTTGCAGTTGTGGGAAGACAGTGCGTACAGCGACAAGGTTAGCCGGCCGGGGCGCCAACGCCTTCGGCCCAATGTCGAAAGTCGCGCCTGGGATTGCCTGGTCACGATACGTCCGCGGCGAATCGACGGGCGACTGGAGCGCGGTTGCGCTGCAACGCCCGATGGCCGGACTGCCGATAGAGCGGATGGGCAGGGACGTACGGATCGAACAGCGATCCAGGGGGACAGCCCATGCCACATGTCACGGCCGCCGTTGCGCCAGTGTCCGCACTTGATCCCGCCCTTCAACGCGTTGCGGCGCTCACCCGCGCCGTCACACCTGTTGCCGAGCACCACATCGCAGCGGTTCGTACCCTCGCCGGACAGCTGGATACATTCATCGACGGCACAACCGCTCCAAGCACTCGACGTGGACTGCTGGGGCGGCTTCACTCCATGCTCGGCTATCGAACCACTGTGCCTGGTGCAGCTGAGCTGCTGTCACGCGATCTTCGCGGTTCGTCGACTGACGACGCGGTTCGTGCGATCCACGAACTTGAGGCGATCCACTCAACACTTCTCGAGGTGGATCGCAGCGGGCGTGCAGTGCGCGACGCACAAATGCAGGCGATCTCCGCGGTCGACCAGTTGCGGGCAGATCACCTGGGTGGCCGATGGGGCGCAGCCCGCGACCTGTACTCAACGCTGGGAACCTTCAACGCCGCAAACCTTCGCGAGCCGTGGGGGCCGTATTGGACGCACCACGGAGATGCACCGGTAATGCACGAATTCACTGCGGATTGGCTGGCCAACGCACGGCGAAACCTTGCCAGTGAACAGCCATTTGCCCACGTCGACAAAGCCCGCTGGAATCTCGGGTATCTCGACTACTGGAACGCGGGCGATCCGCACGACTATCGACACAAATTGATTCGGGTTAACTGGGACCAGCCGCTGGAGAATGCGCGCTACCGGGCGCACGAGCGCCTC
>CAYNNW010000243.1:0-4299 GCA_964398435.1 uncultured Gaiellales bacterium
TGCCCCGGATCTCCTTCGACCATGATTCCGCCAGCCGGCAATTCGTTGTGAACGACATTCACGTGGTGGACGATGGCGAGCCAACGTCCGATCACTCGCCCGTCATTGCCGACCTGGTTCTGAGCGGTGACATGGGGGCGCTCGGCGGGTAGCTCCACGTTTGCGTGCGCCCGTCCCGCGGGTACCGGCACTGCGTGAGAATCGTTGTCAAGATCGGGTCCTCGTCGCTGATTGCGACTGACGGATCTATTCAGGTCGAACGGATCTCGGCGATCGTTGACGACATCGCGTCACGGCGCGGCGACGGTGATGACGTGATTCTTGTCTCTTCCGGAGCGATCGCAACTGGACTGGGGCTCATTGGCCGGACGACGCGGCCCCGTGATCTGCCCTCGCTCCAGGCCGCGTCCGCGGTCGGGCAGGGTGCGCTGTTCGCACAGTGGTCGTCATCGTTTGCGCAGCGGCAGATCGTGGCGGCGCAGGTGCTGTTGACGATGCACGACGTTGCGCACCGCGCGGCGTATCTCAACGCCCGCAACACGCTGTTGACGTTGCTGGCCTGGGGAGCCGTGCCGGTCGTCAACGAGAACGACACAACGGCCACGGATGAGATCACGTTTGGTGACAACGACACGCTGGCCGCGCAGGTCGCCGTTTTGCTGAATGCTGACCTGCTCGTGCTCCTGACCGACACCGACGGCCTGTACACCGCTGCGCCATCAACGCCGGGAGCAGAACGTATCGTCGAGGTGACAGACCGATCGCTGCTGGGCCGGATCGATACGGCTGCCCCGGGCTCGCACTGGGGCTCAGGGGGCATGCGTAGCAAGGTGGTCGCAGCCGAGATGGCAAGCGTTGCCGGGACGGTTGCCTACATTGCGAAGTCGGATGACCCGTCGATCATCTCGCGGTGCGCCACGGGCGAGCAGGTCGGCACGCGAGTGCATGCCGAGTCACGCGAGGGCTCGGCCTTCAAGCTCTGGCTGCGATATGGCCGACCGGCTGCCGGCACGATTACGGTGGATGATGGGGCGCGGCATGCTCTGTGTGACCGCGGCGCAAGTCTGCTTCCCGTTGGGATCAGCTCGGTTGAGGGTGACTTCGAGATCGGCTCGGTCGTGGCTGTTGTCGACCATGCCGGGCGGGAGTTCGGGCGCGGAGTTGTCGAGTACTCGGCCGACGAGTTGCGACAGATGCTCACGGAGGACACCGGCATACGTGGAGTCGATGAGGCGATTCACCGGGACCAGCTGGTCATCTTTGAGCCGGTGCACGCTCCGGGTCCGTAAGCCGGGACCGCGGCCACATCGGGTCACTTCGGCGGCCGTACCGGGCAGCGTGCCTTGACAATCTGCAGTGTTCGGCCGTGGTGTGCCCGACACGGCTGACGAGATGTTTCCAACGAACCCATTGGCACAAATCGGCATGGTCCCGTCCGGACCGATCGGATTCCCCGGTATGGGAATGGGCTACGACCCCGCCCCGTGGATCCCGGAACGAGGGCTGACCTGGACGTCGCCTCCCGGTCCATTCGACACCCCCGCAGGTGTGCTGCCGCCGCCTGGGCCACGCGTCGAAATCGCTGAGCTGCAGACGGTTCGTCGAATGAATTCCATGCGCCATGCCGACCAGTTCACGCAAATGCTGTCCGAACGCGGCGACCGCGAACTCTGGTTCGATTTTGCTCGCCAGTATCGACGCCGCTCCGGTTTTCTCCGAGGGTGGGTCGGTACCGGATTGATGGCGGCCGCCATGGGGGTCTCGGCGATTCAGGCGATGTTCGCCAAGAATCACTATGAGCGACTGCGGCCCTATCAGGTGGATCGCAATATCCGTCCGATCGGCGGTATCGCAACCGATCCGTCGTACCCGTCAGGACATACGACAAGCGCCTACGCGGCGTCTACCGTTCTGGCACACCTGTGGCCACAGCGCGCCGTCGAATTCAACTGGTGGGCGCAGCAGGTCGGACTGTCGCGCATGGCAGCTGGAATGCACTGGCCCAGCGACGTTGTAGCCGGTGCCCGGCTCGGTCAGCGGGTCGGCCTGCAGATCTCTGAAGTCATCGGCAGCTGACTCCGCTGTTCCCTGTTTGCTGACTCTCTCCTGGTGCCGCGTCGACTGGGCGGTAGGATTCACTCTGGCCACGTACCGCGGCACCTGCGCCCGTGTACAGACGCCGAGAGGGATTCAGCATGGACGGCACGCAGAACCAGAAGACACTTGCACGACGAGACGACGACGGGTTTCCCGAGTCGTACGTCCCGGCGGAGGTTGAGCCCAAGTGGCGGGCGACCTGGGACGAACTCGGAATTGCCTCGGTGTCCAACGATGAACTCGGTGACCGTGACGAGACCTGTTACGTGCTGGAGATGCTGCCGTACCCATCGGGCCGACTGCACATGGGGCACGTCAAGAACTACACAATGGGCGACGTCATCACCCATTTCCGCCGACGGCGCGGAGCCAAGGTACTGCATCCGATGGGGTACGACTCATTTGGGCTGCCAGCCGAGAACGCTGCGATCGCCAGCGGCGGCGACCCGAGGACGGTCACCGAAGCGAATATCCGCGGGATCGAGGAAGACTTTGCGCACATGGGCTGGTCAATCGACTGGTCCCGCGAGCTTGCGACGCACTCCCCGGAGTACTACCGGCACACGCAGGAAATCTTTCTTCGCTTTCTTGAGCGCGGGCTTGCGTATCGCAAGGAAGCGCCGGTCAACTGGTGCCCCACCGACCAGACCGTCCTGGCCAACGAGCAGGTTCAGGACGGGCTCTGCGAGCGATGTGACAGCGTCGTCGAGAAGCGCTCGCTGACCCAGTGGTACCTGCGCATCACCGCGTATGCGCAACAGCTGCTGGACGACATGGAACTGCTGGGCAGCTGGCCCGAGCGTGTGCTGACGATGCAGCGAAACTGGATCGGCCGCAGCGAGGGAGCGACGGTCGTCTTTCGGTGCGACGAACTCGGACTCGACATTCCGGTGTACACAACACGGCCGGATACGCTGTTCGGAGCAACATTCTTCGTTGTTGCACCGGAACACCCACTGCTGGATCGCCTGATTGACGGCAGCGAACACGCGGCCGATGTCCGAGCCTACGTTGAAGCGGCTTCCAAAATGTCGGCGATCGACCGCTCTTCAACGGATCGTGAGAAGACCGGTGTCCCGACCGGGCGCTTCGTGACAAATCCGGTGAACAACAATCGCATCCCTGTCTTCGTTGCGGACTATGTGCTGCCGGACTACGGCGAGGGCGCGCTGATGGCGGTGCCTGCACACGATGCGCGCGACCACGCATTTGCCGTCCAATATGAACTGCCGATCCGAACCGTGATTGTTCCACCTGGCACCGAGCAGCCTGCAGAGGCGGACGGGCATTGGAACGTCGAGTTGCCGTGGTGTGACAGTGACGGGCACCTGGTGGAGTCCGATCGGTTCAGTGGGCTCTCCGTGCCCGAGGCACAGCGGGCTATCACTGCGTGGCTTGAGGAACACGGTCGTGGACACTCGACCGTCAACTACCGGCTGCGCGACTGGCTGGTATCGCGCCAGCGATATTGGGGGTGTCCCATCCCGGTAGTGCACTGCGAGACCTGTGGTGTGGTTCCCGTTCCCGTCGAGGAGTTGCCCGTCATCCTCCCCGAGGTCGAGGACTACCAGCCGAAGGGCAAGTCGCCACTGGCTACGGCCGAGGATTGGGTTGCGACAGAGTGTCCGCGATGTGGAGGTGCGGCGCGGCGCGAGACCGACACGATGGACACCTTCGTGGATTCCTCATGGTATTTCCTGCGATACGCCGATCCGCACAACGAAGCTCGTCCGTTTGACCGCGAGATCGTTGACCGCTGGCTTCCAGTCGATCAGTACATCGGTGGTGTCGAGCATGCAGTGTTGCACCTGCTCTACGCCCGATTCTTCACCAAGGTACTCCATGACCTTGGCTGGGTTGGATTCCGCGAACCGTTCCGCAACCTGTTCACGCAGGGGATGATCTACTACCGCGGCGCCAAGATGTCCAAGAGCAAGGGCAACGTCGTTGCCCCGCTGCCGTACGTTGAACGGTACGGTGCAGACGCACTTCGCACGTACATCCTCTTCCTTGGCCCGCCTGATCAGGAAGCCGAGTGGCAGGACAACGGGATTGAGGGGACGAAACGGTTCCTCGACCGGCTATGGCGACTGTGTCTGGGTGTTGTTGAGCTGTCAGGCGGCGATCTGGATGAGACGACGGTGTGCCCGTCGCTGGCCGACCTGGATGGCGACCGCGAGGCGAAGGACCTTGCCTCGGCCA
>CAYNNW010000244.1:0-4256 GCA_964398435.1 uncultured Gaiellales bacterium
TGAAGTGCCTGACGGCGCAACACGAATGATCGCCTACCGAGTGATCAACTCCGGCGAGGACCAGGGCACGCCGCACGAGGATCTGTTCAACTCGTTCGGCCGAACGCTCGACGACGACAAACTTGTGCGGGTGTTCCTCGATGACAACGGCCAGGTTGTTGGGCGGGCATACCAGACCAACGGGCACGTCTGGCACAACACCGACGAGGTCGCCGAGCTCGAAGGCGACCGCCTGGTCGTGCGCTTTGCAACCGACAACAACATGGTGACCAGCCGCACCGAAGGCGGCGAACGCTTCACACCAACGCTGGATCAGATTGGCAACGGCAGCGCATACGACCTGATGGTCAACAATCCGTGGCTCGCCGAGGTCGGGGCTGACGAGTCGGCCAACGAAGATCCGGAGGCCATGCACTGGAATCGGCGGCTGTTCATCGCCGGCGGCCAGGACGCGGCCGGCCAGCAACTGCAGACAACGGGCGAGCTGACACTGATTCTCAACGACGGCTCACGAGTTACTGTCGCAGCAGATCCGCGTCCCGCCGACGAGGCCCAGCGCTCGCGCTCAATTCCGTTGCCGGCGGGAGTCAGTGCCGACGACGTTGCCGGGCTGGTCGGCGACGGCACGGTCTTTGTCATGGACGACCACAACCGGCCACGGGTTCTCGAACCGAGCGCCTGAGACCGAGCCCGCAGTCGTAGCTAGAAGACGCCCCACTGGTAGACGCCGAGATCAACCAGCTTCACGGCTGAAATTCCCAGCATCGCCAGCCCCAGCAGCATCGTGCCGAACCGCGCCATGCGACTGCCCAGCAGCGTCGAGATACCGAACATGAACAGTGAGATCGCCAGCAGGACGGTGACGCCGTCAAACGAGTCGCCCCAGTTGTCGTACTTCTCACCGAGTGCGCGCTTCTTTTCAGCCTTGGCCTCGAGCGCTTCAGCCTCGTCGTAGGCCTCAACCTTGTACGGATTGGGAGGGCCCTTGTCGCCCTTCTCCATTTCGTAGAACGGAGAGTCGATGTCCTCCTCGGGGCGCTTCTCAACCCAGTCGACGGCCTTCGCAAGGTTGTCGCTCATCAGCGACTCCTTCAGATATGTGCCGAGCTCCTCATTCTCAGCCTGAGCCGCCTTGGCGTATTCGAGCCAGAGGGCGCCGTCCTGCACCAGCTGCTGTGTGCCCTCGTTGTACCACTGGCCAGCCTCGTCTGTGGCCAAGGTCGCATTGGCGAACGCCTTCTGCGAGTCGCCGCCCAGCAGCGTGCCCTGCAATGACGCCCAGGCCGTCAGCACGGCGGCGATACCCAGCAGTGTCGCGACAACGAGCTCCCACTTGTTGCCATGCCCTTCACCCGAGCTGGCCGATGTCGGCATCGTCGACGTCGTATCGTCACTCATCAGGAATCTCCCCCGCGCTGAAGTAGTCGTGCGCCAGCGCGGCCGCCATGGCGGTGCGCGAGCAGTGCGCGGCAGCATAAAGCCCACACCCGAGGCAGCACAATTCGTCGAAACTTTTTGGGTCTGGCATACTCGGCCGACCGACGCCATTTCCGGCGGCACGACCGAGGGGGACCACCCGATGACACGCGCACTCACTTCACTCACCCGGGCACTGGCTGTCGGGCTGTCAATTGCCATGGTGGCTGCCGGCTGCGGCTCAGACAGCAATTCAGCATCATCGAGCTCGAAGAAGGATGCTGACAAGCCAGCGAAGTCGACCCTTGCACCTGACACGACAATGAACGTCGAGTTGGGTGAGATGTATGTCACGCCGACGTCGAAGACCGTCAAGGCCGGCAACGTCAAGTTCGTTGTCAAGAACGCCGGCAAGATGCTGCACGAGCTCGTGATCATCAAGAGTGATACCGCGTACGACGCACTGCCCGTCACCAACGGTCGTGTTTCCGAGGACGGCAGCGTCGGCGAGGTTGCCGACATCGAAGCTGGCGCAACGAAGGACGGCACGTTCAAGCTTGAGCCTGGCAAGTACATCCTTCTGTGCAACATCAGCGGCCACTACGCCGGCGGCATGCGAGAGACGCTGACGGTTACCTGATGCCGGCGGCGACTGCCGCCCGACCTCACCGCGGTCGAGCGCTGATTGGCGCGGCCATTGCCTCACTGATTGCGGGAGTCTGTGCGCCCGCGACCTCGTGGGGTGCGGCGCCAACTGCACCAGCGTCTGTGACGCTCACGGCGTTGGCGTCACCATCGATTGGCGCCCGAGCGCGCCTGACCTGGCCCGCCGCAACTGACAGCGATGCCGATTCGCTGACCTACGTGGTTCAGCAGCGGCGCGCCGGCCAGTCAACATGGGCAACTGCTGACACGACAAGCGCACGCGCCCTCACCCTCAACGCGCTGCAGCGCGGGACGACCACCTGGCTACGCGTGATCGCGGTCGACAGCACGGGCCAGGCGTCGCATCCAAGCCCTGCAACTCACATCGCTCCGCCGCCACTGTCGCGCACCCTGACGGTGTCGCTGATGGCAACCCGTCGCCGCTCGTGTGGCGCTCGCTGCACGGTTGGAAGCCTGGCGGCCACATCACTGCGGGGGCGGATTCTCCCGACCGTTGGCAGCTCCGGACGGCGCATCACTGTCGAGATGGCCTGGCGTCGTCCCGGCACTAAGCGCTATCGACCGGCAGGACGCATTCGCGCCCGACTGTCTGCCGCCGGCACGGCGTCGGCACCATTGAATGCGACCGCCATCCGCTTCTATCCGGGCTCCTGGTGCATGCGGGCCTCGATTGCGGCAACATCGCAACTCGCGGCGGCAACGAGCAACTGGCGATGCCTCAGGTATCGCCCCCCCGTGACGGTCGGCTGGGCTGGCGACATTGTGCTGGGCAGCCAGTGGGGGATGCCCCCGGCCAACAGCATGCATGTCTTCGATGGTGTCCTTCCACTGCTCCGCTCCCCTGATCTGATGATCGGCAACTACGAGGGGACGCTGTCGACAGGTGGACGGCGGCGCTGCTCAGGCGGGGACGGCTGCTTCATCTTCCAGGCTCCTCCGCGGCGCGCAGACGCACTCGTGAACGCCGGATTCGACGTCATGAACCTGGCCAACAATCACACGCTCGACAAGGGGGCCGGCGCGCGCAGCCAGGGCATCCGCGCGCTTGCCCGCCGCGGAATCGCGGTTGCGGGTGCTCCCTCCGGCGGCGGCATCACGGTGCAGCAGGTCGGCGACATCCGCGTTGCCGTTCTCGGCTACTCGGCGTATTCGGGAACGCCGTCAATTCAGCCTGCGGCGGTTCGGCGACAGGTTGCTCGCGCGCGCCGCCGCGCGGACGTCGTTGTGGCGACATTCCATGCCGGACGCGAAGGAGCCAGCGGCGCACTGCTTCCCCGCGGCAGCGACGCCGGAGCACCGACCCGTAGCGCCGCACATGCGGCAGTGAACGCCGGCGCCGACGTGGTCTTCGGCTCGGGGCCGCATGTGGTCAGGGGTGTTGAACGCTATCGCAGCAAGCTGATCTTCTACTCGACCGGCAACTTCATGGGCTGGCACAACTTCGCACTGACGTCGTTGACCAGTCAGAGCGGGGTCATTGACGTCACGCTCGATCACCGCGGGCGCACACGCAGTGCGCGGTGGAATCCCGTCGTGATGGTTGGACCCGGGCTGCCCGTGCGCGATCGGAGCGGGCGGGTAATCCGCAGGGTCCGATCGTTGACGAAGCGGAATTTTCCGCGCCGGGCACGCGCATCGATCAGCCGCAGCGGCACGATTCACTAAGCCACACCTTGCGCAGAGTTTTAGGCTTGGCTAAAATGCGGATATGTCGGGCCAGAAAAACAATTCCCATACTGCCGAAACTACGCGCTCCTCAGCTGCAGCCGAGGATTACCTGAAGGCAATCTGGCTGCTGGCAGACCCCGACGAGACCACTCCCGACGCACGCCGAACCGTTGCCCCCGGAGCGATCGCGCGACAGTTGGGCGTCAGCGGCGCATCCGTTACCGGCATGGTCGCCCGCCTTGAAGAGGCGGGCCTCGTCAGCCGCGACGGGCGGCAGGTTGCGCTGACCGACGAGGGCCGCGCAATTGCACTTGAGATGGTGCGGCACCACCGCCTGCTTGAGGCCTTCCTTGCACGGGCGCTGGGGATGCCCTGGGACCAGGTACACGACGAAGCCGAGGTGCTGGAACACCACATCAGCGAGCATCTGGAAGAGCTGATCGATGCGCACCTCGGCTATCCCGAATGGGATCCGCACGGCCACCCCATTCCCCGCCGCGATGGCA
>CAYNNW010000245.1:0-1058 GCA_964398435.1 uncultured Gaiellales bacterium
CTCGCTGGACTGCAGTCCATCGATCAGGAGATGTACGAAGCCGCTGATGTGGACGGTGCCACGACCTGGGTGAAGTTCACCCGGATAACGCTGCCATGTCTGAAGGGCGCAGTGCTTGTTGCGTTGCTGTTCCGCACGCTGGATGCCTTCCGCATGTTCGATCTGGCATACAACATGACCGGTGGCGCCAACAAGACCGAGACGGTGAGCATGATCGCCTACGACCATCTGATCAAACGTCTCAACATGGGGTTGGGCTCTGCGATGAGCGTGCTGATCTTTTTGATGGTGCTCGGAATCGCGTTCTTCTTCACCCGCGTTCTTGGCGCGGAAGCAAATGCAGGAGCAGGGGGCAAGAAGTAGATGGCGGCTGGCGCGACAACATCAGGCGGAATCGGCACATTTGGCGGCCGACAGGACCGGGGTGCAATCGACCGCGTGATCGGACTTCCCTGGGAGAAGTTCGGGATCGTGCTGCTGCTCGCCTACTGTCTGTTTCCATTTCTCTGGCTGGTGCGCCTGTCGATGGATCCTTCGGCGTCGGGCAGCATCCTGCCCAAGACGTTCACCCTGGACAACTATGTCACCGTCTTTACCAACCCCGAGTTTGCACAGGCATTTCTCAACAGCGTCATCGTCTCGGGGTCTGCAACGGCGTTTGCGATGCTGATAGGTGGTTGTGCTGGATACGCGCTTGGGCGTCTGCCGGTGCCGGGCAAGAAGTACATTCTCTTCTTTGCGCTGGCCGTATCCATGTTTCCCTCGATCTCAATCGTGGGCCCGCTCTTTGAGATGTGGCGAAGCGTCGGACTGTTCGACACAAAGATTGGACTGATCATCCCCAGCGTCACGTTTGCACTTCCGATGTCGATCTGGATCATGTCCAGCTTCTTCGCCGAGCTGCCACGCGACCTCGAACAGGCTGCCTACATCGATGGTGCAACGCCGTGGCAGGCGCTGAGTCGATTCGTCGAAAACTCGCCGCTGTTCTACGCCGACCGGATCAAGACGCCGCTGATCATGCTGCACAACGACAACGACGGTGCGGTGCCGTGGCA
>CAYNNW010000245.1:1068-2237 GCA_964398435.1 uncultured Gaiellales bacterium
ATTGCCAGCTGGAACGAGTTCCTGTTTGCCATCTCGTTCACCGCCACCGAGAACTCGATTACCGTGCCGAAGGTGATCGCGTTCTTCCAGGGCAAGTCAAGCTTTGAGATTCCGGTGGGTGCGATCAGCGCGGCGTCGGTCGTGGTCATGGTGCCGCTGATTGCGATGGTCCTGGTCTTCCAGCGCCGCATCGTTGCCGGACTCACAGCCGGCGGCGTCAAAGGCTGATTTCCGTACTCGGCGACTATCGGCCAATGTGATTCCACTGCCGGTCGATCGGGTACGAGTTGGTCATGACCCGTCGACGGCATCTGAATCCTGTGGCTGTTCTGCTGATCGTTCTGCTTCTGATGGTGGCTGGCTGTGGCTCGAAGGACAAGAAATCCGGCACGCCGAAGACCACTGCCACGCCAGACAGCTCGTCCCGACAGTCAGGCCGGCCGACGCCGATTGCGGCCGATCTGAAGCTGACCTTCACCAACGTTGAAGCGATGAAGGACGGGCAGGTGCTTCGTGTGAAGTGCAACGGCAAGCGCCCGATTGGCTCGATCGCCTGTGCGCGGCTCGCCGAGGATCCGAAACTCCTGGATCCGCTGCCCAAGGGGCGGATGTGCACTGAGCAGTACGGCGGGCCCGAAGTGCTGTCGATCAGTGGAACGCTCGGCGGCAAGCCGGTTCAAACGCAGGTTACCCGAAAGAATGGCTGTGAGATTGCCCGCTTTGAAAAGCTTCGCGGCCTGTGGATCGACCAGATCCAGGCATCGCTCGACGGCCGACCTCCCTCGTCGCGGTAGCAGCGCAGCTGACTAGCTGGCGGCATGGTACGTGGCAAGCTGCTCGGTGATCTGCTCGTCAGTCATTCCCTGACGTCGAAGTGCCTCGATGTATGACACGGTGGCGAGCGCAGCGTTCGCGTCCTGCGCGGGATTGGCTTTGGCCCAATCGAAGTACGAAGTGAGCTGCGCCTGCTCCTCAGGGGTCATCACACTGACGGATGCAGCGAAGGTTTCAGCGGCCTCCAATTGTTCTGGGCTTGCCTCAGGAACGACACCGCCCGTTACCTCTTCGGTGTGTGCCGTGATGGTGTCGATCATCTCTTCGGAGACGGGAACCTTGACCGCTTCGCCTGATGCAGCATCAGTGAACGAAACGTTCGCGATCGTCGCATT
>CAYNNW010000245.1:2247-4240 GCA_964398435.1 uncultured Gaiellales bacterium
TCTGGTACAGCTCAGCTGCGGTAAAGCTGCTGGCAACGGCCGCGCTTTCTTTGGCGATCCCTTCCTGTCTCGCATCGATCTCAGCCTGCCGGGCATCAATCTCTGCCTGCGTGAGCTGGCTTCCCTCTAGCAGCGCAAGATTGCTGTCATTGTCCATTACTGAATTCGGTATGTAGCCCTCATCTAGATCCTGGGAGTTGGCTCCCGTCATGGCACCAACCTGACCGTGCGCTTCGACATCGTCCAGCAGCTTCTCTTCCGCGAGCAGGAGCGCCTCTTCGGTTACAAGTGCCTGGTACGACAGTATTCGCTCGTCCAGTGAGACGCTGGCCAGTTCCTCTGGTGGCTTGACGTCATCATCTGTATTGATCTCACCATCACCATTCGAATCGACTCGCAGTATCGAAGAAGAGAGTGCCTGCTGGTCTTCGCCGGCTGCATCCAGGTATTCCGAGATCGCGAGACTGTCGAGGTCGGAACGTGTCGATGCATCCAATGCTGTCTCAAGTTCTGCAGTGCCATCAGCTGCATCCTGAATTGCCAGGTCGATGGCAATTGCCGCAGCGTTTTCAACGGTATTGAGACGCTCGTCCCACCCGTCCGCTGCCGCTGTGTTGCCTGCTGCTCGCTCGGTTTCAGCACGACGAGCCATCGCGGCACCGATCGAGGCGTCACCGGCGGGCTGGTCGCCGCCGGGTGCGGTTTCACCCGACGATTCATCGGAACCACCTATAGGCGCTGTCTGAGCAAGGTGCGCGCCTGCGCCAGCCTGGTTATCAGTGTGTTCTGGCCTGGTATCTGTCTGGGGGTCATCGTCAGTGGCATTCCGCTGCGTCGTTGCAGCGGTCGCGGCCGCCTTGAGCATGTCGCCGATCTTCATTGATTCGTCCCCCTACGATGTGTGTCCCAGCTGCGCTGCGTGCGCAGTTCATCCAGAAGCGGCAGTCCCGGGGGACTGGTCGACGGGTTTGACTTGACGTACCCCGGAACTGCCGTACCTGGTATTGGGCTGCTGTGTGTGAGCAACTGCCCGTGTCCTCACTGTGCGGCCATTCCAACGCCCTGTCTGTCGGCTGCCCGACGCTGAGCCGTGCACGGTCACGATCGCGCCAGGTCAACCACTGCGACAGACTCTTGACGCATCACCTTCTTTGCATGATCGTGAATATGTGATGGCTTGGATTCCCGTGCGTGCCCGTCTGATTCTGCTCCTGTCGATGTTCGCGATGGTCGCTGCAGTGCTGCCATCCAGCGCCTCTGCGGCTGATCCCGGTCCGTACCGGATCGTTGACGGCACCCAGACCGACACGTATTGCAACTACAACGCCTCGTACGTCTACGGTTACTTCGCATGGGACGCTGATACATCTCGCTGGTACTGCGATGGCTACGAAGAGCAGCGCTACTCCGGTGCGACGATGAAGCGCTGGGGCTGGTACCTGATGTCGCCAGCGGGCGGTGCCGATGGATATTTCCTCAGTGCCACGTCGTGGCAGCTCACACCACTGCAGAAGCGCCCGACAACCGGCGCGCCATATCACGTGCGAACAGCCGGTTCGATCTACACCTACTGCGAATACCATCCAGAGGATCCAGCTGCACTGGGCGGCTACTTCTACTGGGATTCGATCGATCGGACCTGGTACTGCGCGGGCTATGAGGAGGAGATCCGCGTTGACGGCCCATGGCGGCGTCACGGCTGGTACTACCTTCGCCCGCTCGATTCCACGGCAACGGTGTTCAGCGGATTTGTTGCGGGTGGTGGAGACGACGGCCAATGGAAGGCGCCCATCGCTCCCGCCGGAAATGGGGACGCGGGCGCTTCGCTCTCGATGCTGCGCAAGGTCTCGAGCGGCAGCAGCGCGTCTACGCCGCCGCGGCGGGGCGCTTCGGCGACTGAGGCGACGGCCGAGCGTCAGCTCGCTTGGCTCGCAGCCTCGTCTGCCTCGGCAGCCTCCGCCGGCACGCGGGCAAAGAAAGCCGCTTCCGCACC
>CAYNNW010000246.1:0-4232 GCA_964398435.1 uncultured Gaiellales bacterium
TCCACGTTGAGATTTGGGACGTGGCCTAAGGGAAGAAACCGCTGTGTGCCTAACCGACTCCACCGGACGCGCCGAACGCCGTCCGAGGGGAGTAGTCGGGCAGCGGCGCTTCCGCGCTTCTCACCCGAGCCCTACTTCCAGACTCGCTGAGCCGTAATGGTGCCATGATGGCGGCTCCCCTCTGGTGGTCGGTTGACAGTGTCGCACGACCCTTCGGTAGCCAGGCTGCCTGCTGCTGACCATCGCCAACATGCAGGCCCTCGGCTTTGCGCCCTCGCCTCGCGACGAGTTTGCCCTTTCGGGGTATTGCCTCCGTTCGGCAGCTCGGCTATCTCGACTCGGCACCCGAACTCTCGTCGTGCCTGGCCTAGACCCGTGGCTTTGCGCCCCCACCTCGCGGCGGGTTTGCCCTTTCGCGGCTCACCACTGGTATCGGCAGAGTGTCCTCCAACTTGAGCATGAATTTCATATCCAATTACACGAATTGCAAAGTCGCAGAGTGCGGGTGAGTGGTCAGCGGTATGCAACCAGGGCTTCGCGCGTCATGGCGGCCCCGGCGTGGGCATCCGTGAACGCAGTAAGTTGCGCAGCGCTGACGTGTACGACACGGGACTGCATCGGGTCATTGACCACGTATTCGTCAAGCTCCGGGATGTATTGACTGACAACGACGGCGTGCCCTGCCACCCGATTGATCTGGGCAGGGTCGCGCAGCGACCACATATACCAGCCGCGGGCATTGGTATTGCCGCCAATGACCGCAACAGCGCCACGCCGAACTGCGTCCAGTGTTGCGGCGAGCGAGCGGGTGCGCATCACCTGGGCTCCACCGGCAACGAGCACGCGGGCCTGCTGGGCCTTGGTTGTTGAAGCTCCACGGTCAAGCGCGCCGGTGGCGACCATGCGGGCAGCATCGATCGCTGCCTGGGTTCGCTGCCCCTCGTGGCCGGGCAGGTCCAGGCCCAGCAGGCGGAGTGCAATCAGCGCGCTCGTCGGGCCACAGTTCCCATTCCCTGCGCCCGCAGGAATACCGTCGGGCAGCAGCGGACTGCGGTGCTGGGTCAGGTGAACGGCTGACGGGTCGGCCACGCGCCCGCGGCCGGCCGGAATCGGAATCGTTTCGGGGCGGGTGGCGGCGGGCGGCGTCGGCAGTGGTTGCGTGCGCACAGCGGTGCGGCGACGTCGCCGATTGGCAGCGTCGACCAATGCCGCGGTCTGTGTGCCGCTGCCACTCGCTGTGCTGGTCACCATGGGCGGCAGGCTATGCCGCGGGTCGCGCACGCGCGAGGGGGTGGACAGTGCAGTGGCGGGGGGCGGTCGTCAGCTCGGCCGCTTATGACGCCATGCGAAGCGTGCCGCTGACGGCTTCTTCCACGAGCTCGCCCATGGCCATCGAGGTCGCGAAGTCGGGGCCACGCGCTATGGCGTAGTCGTGCGTGCGCGACTCGAGTACCCGAAGGAATGCGCCAACCAGGAACGGGTCGTGTTGCATGCCCTTGTTCTGTACCAGCACGCGACAGGCAACCTCGGGTTGCATCGCATCGCGATAGGGACGGTCGCTTGTCATGGCGTTGTAGGCGTCTGCCACGGCGATGATCCGGGCCTCCAGCGGGATCTCCGTGTCACTCAATTCGTCTGGATAGCCTCGCCCGTCAACGCGCTCGTGGTGATTACGTACAGCGGGAAGGATGTCCTGGAAGTGTTCTGAGGGAGCGAGAATGGACTCGCCGACCACCGGGTGCTTCTTGATCTCCTCGAACTCCTCGTCGGTCAGTGCCGCGGGCTTTCGAAGAATGGCGTCGGGTACCGCAATCTTGCCGATGTCGTGCAGCAGCCCGGCCAGGTAGATGCGTTGCACGCGCCGCGGTTCAAGCCCAATCTCCACAGCCAGGTCGCGGGCGTAGACGGCAACCGCGACCGAGTGGCCGGCGCTGTACGGGTCGCGGGCGTCGAGTGCGTTGACCAGCGACTCGGTCAAACTCAGGTTGGCCCGCTCGAGCGACTCATTGAGGTCCCGCTCACGGCCAAACGCCCGTACCAGGAACTGGGTTGCGGCAAACGGCAGCCCAATCAGCACCAGCGAGGTGACGAGGTTGTCCTTCTCGCTCAGGTAGAGCGCCACCGACGGTGCAAACAGCACGGCGCAGGCCAGCATCAGCCGACCGATCTGTGCGCTGACTACCGGGATGGCGATTCCCTTGGCGCGGGCTTCGAGCGTCCAGCCGTAGTTGACCAGTGATCGGAACATTGCGAAGACGGCCACGACCAACACGTATCCGAGCATCGTGTCGTCCACGTGGGCGGCGCCGAGCAGCATCCAGACTGCGCCAGCGGCGCTGGCAGCGCAGACGTTGACGGCCAGATCGAAGGTGTTCCAGTCGCGGCGGTTGAAGATCAGCCGTCCCAGCAGGCAGCCGATCGCTGCAACGATGCCGCCCGTGACCGATGTGGCGATCAGGGCAAACGGCGCCGCAAAGTGGGCAGACGAGACGCGCATCCCCGCGCGGATCCTCACCGCGGCCAGGTCAGCAAGGTTGGCGACAACGACCAGGGCCCCGACGGTGAACCAATCGGTCTGTGGCATCAGTGCTGCCCAGGCTGCGCCCGAGAGCACGGCACCGATCCAGATCAGGGGGCGGTACATGCTCCAGCGACCCCGGGCCGGTGGCGGCTCGGGTATCGGCAGGTCGATCGGGGCGGGGGTCGCCTCGACGTCCTGCTCGGATTTATCGGATCGCTGGTCCATCAGGTGCCGTATCGGAACATTCTGGATCCCGCTTGACCGGACCAGAGCACGCTGGATGGTCTGCAGTGCGACTAGGCCGCGCCTGTCAGTAGAAACTCCTCGACTACGGGTTGACTGATTGACAGGCTGCTGGGGGGGGGGCGATAGGTTCCAGCGCATGGAGATTCGAGCAGTTTTGCGCAGGTTTGTCGTTCTTGGTGTCGTTGGGGTCGCGTTGACTGGTGGTGGTGCTGGTCAGGGGCAGGCGTCGGTTTTGACGGCTGAATCTGCTGCGGTGGCTGAGGTTCGCGACGATTTTGATGTGGTCGATGTGGCGGCTGCGAAGTCGGATTCTGATATCGCGTTGAATGATGCGACTGTGTCGTTTCGTGGCGTGGATGGCACGCGGGTTTCTCAGTTGAGTGAGCGTGTGTCTGAGCCGGATGATGGTGATTCGTGGGGTCGCGTTGGTCCGGTGTTCAATGAAGGCCCTGATGCGGATGGCTGGGTGACCTTTCGGTACCCGAAGTCTGGTGATATCCGGGTTCGGCTGGCCGGGCGGGGTTCGCCCGATGCTGTGAGTGTTGTGGGGAATGATGTGCTGCACTCTGGCGTTCTTGGTGGTGGTGCTGATGAGTGGGTGTCGGTCGGGGCATCCACGTCGGAGTCGTTTCTGATTCTGGATCCTGCGACTGTTGGGTTTGGTTCGCGTACGGTGACGTACGAGTTGGATCTTCCCGAGGGTGTCACTGCGTTGCAGCAGGGGTCGAAGATTCTGATTGGTCGTGAGCAGGGCGCGACGCTTTTGACGATCAACGCTGACGTGGCTGTGGGGGAGTCGGGGCGCGAGTTTCCGATGGTTCCGCTGCTTGCCACTGACGGCGCGTCGTTTTCAGTGACTGTCAATCCAGCGGCGTGGGGGCTCGTCGGCGAGCGGATTGCGGTTGACCCGCTCTTTGAGCAGACCGGCACGGTCGGCGAGGTGATGAAGTACTACTGCCCTGACACTGCTGGGCCAGGTACCCCCGGGTGTCGTATCAACAACACATCTGATATCACCGAGTGGTCTGAGTCGTCGGATACGAATGATTCATTTGCATCTGGTGCGGACACGGCCAGCCATTGGGGGCTGTACACGGGCGCGAGGAATCAGACGGTGGCGAGCGGTGAAACCGTTGTGTATCGGGTGATTCCGAGCACCGGTGTGGTGATTGAGCAGATCAAGATGCGCGGCCACAACAACACCTCGACTGGTGATCACTTCTGGTGTCGTATCCGCGCGTATGACGGTTCGACGTACGACTCGATGGGGTGGCAGCAGATCACCACGAATTTCACCGATACCCTGACCTACGACGATAACGGCGGAGGTCGTTATACGTGGGCTGGTTTCCAGCAGTACAAGGGCACCACAGGGTCGCATAGTGGTGGTGCGAGCTACGTGAATCGCTGCAATCTGCAGAACTATCTGAATGCGATGGAGTTGCGGTTGTACGACCAGGATGCC
>CAYNNW010000247.1:0-4204 GCA_964398435.1 uncultured Gaiellales bacterium
GCATCCTCAACCGGAACTCCCTCACGCTGCAGAACCTGACGCGCCCGCTCGACGGCATTCCCGGCTGGGACAAGGACACATCCGTCTGCTGCTCGTCGAACCACGGGAATCTCGTACCACTCGCTCAGTCCGGTGCGAACGCGCTGTTCGACCGCATCGGGGTCGGGCAGGTGAACGTCTGGGGGCTGGGCGGGGGCGTCGACCACGGAGGCAATTCTACCGACTCGTGCATACACGGCTTCCACGGTAGTCTGCGCAACCATGAGCGACTCCACAACTTCTCCACTCACCGTTGCCACAACTGCTCGCGCTGACGGACGCGATCCCGCGTCGATGCGGGCCCTGACAATGACTCCCGGATTCATTCGGAATGCCGATGGCTCGGTGCTGGTCGAGATGGGCGGAACCCGCCTGATCTGCACCGCTTCGATCGAGAACTCCGTACCGCGCTGGATGGAAGGGCGTGGCGAGGGCTGGGTCAGTGCGGAGTACGCAATGCTGCCCGCCTCGACCGGGCGTCGCAAACAGCGCGACGGCAAGCGCGGCAAGGTCGACGGTCGCAGCGTCGAGATTCAGCGCCTGATCGGGCGGAGCCTGCGGGCCATTGTTGATCGTTCGGCACTGGGCGAGCGGTCGGTTGCGGTTGACTGCGATGTCATCGACGCCGACGGCGGCACCCGATGCGCGGCGATTACCGGCGCCTGGGTTGCGCTGAACCTTGCGCTCGCGCGGCTGGTCGAGGCAGGCGATCTCGCCGCCATGCCACTGAGCGATTCCGTTGCCGCGATCAGCGTCGGAATCGTCGACGGTGTCCCGCTGCTCGACCTGGCCTACAGCGAGGACTCACGCGCTGACGTGGATATGAATGTGGTTGCCACGGGAGCCGGTCGGCTGGTCGAGGTGCAGGCGTCTGCGGAACAGGACACGTTCGACCGAGAGCTGCTGGATCGAATGCTCGACCTTGCCCTCAGCGGCTGCGCGGACCTGCGCGCAACACAGATGTCGTGCCCCGGTGTGATTGCCCTGTGACGGGCCAACCTCCCGAACAGCAACGAATGCCAGCCGTGCTCTGCAGTACCAACGAGCACAAGCTCGCTGAACTCGCTGCGCTCCTTCCGATGCTGGATCTGCGGCCCGCCGATCCCGGCATGCCGGAGCCGATCGAGGATGGCGATTCCTTCGAAGACAACGCTCGGATCAAGGCCGTGGCAGGAGCCGCGTACCACCCGGATGTGCTGGTCATCGCGGACGACTCGGGGCTGTGCGTTGACGCGCTTGGTGGAGCACCGGGAGTGCTGTCTGCCCGCTTCGCTGGCCCGGGCGCCAGTGACACTGACAACGTCGATCGACTGCTCACCGAGCTTGACACCCGCGGTGCCATGAGCGGCCCGGATCGCCGTGCCCGTTTCGAGTGTGTTCTGGTCGCTGTGCGTCCGGGCGGGGAGGAACTTGTTGCTCGTGGAGCTGTCCACGGCACGATTGCCCGGACCCGCTCAGGCAGTAACGGATTCGGATACGACCCGGTCTTCATTCCGGACGGCCATGAGGAGACGTTCGGTGTCCTGCCGTCATCGCTCAAACACGAGCTGTCACATCGCGCCGAAGCCGCCAGGGCGCTGGCCCGCGCGCTGCGGAACCGTGTCGCGGCATCAGGCTGAGGCCCGGTAGCCGGGCGTGCGACGCTCAACAAGCCACCAGTTCCAGACGGCACCTGCCAGCAGCACAAGCCCGGCGATGTAGAACCACAACAGCACCACGAACGCACCGGCAAACGCCTGCGTCACACGGCTCGACCCTGCCTCGCTGACATACCAGGGCAGCATCTGCGTGGCGACCTGCATGACGATCGCCCCCAGCAGTGCGCCACTCCACACCTCGCGCACCGTCAGCCGTGCATTGGGCAGCAAACGGTAGGACGCAAGCAGGAACAGGAACATTGCGAGAAGTCCGATCACAATGCTGGCTGCGGTCTCGGTGCTCCCGAGTTGCCAATGGCCGGCGTTGATCTGCGAACCGGCTGTTCTGCGTGCAAGTGAAACTGCGACCGCGGCCGAGACCGTGCCAATCGTGACCAGTGCCAGCATGCCCGTCATGAACAGGAAGACCCCAAGTTTCTGCCTGAGAAACGGGCGCGGTTGGGCGCCGTAGACCAGATTGAGTGCGGACTCGATCGAGGCGAAGAAACTGGTCGTACTCCACAGCAGCACCGCCAGACCGATTGGACCGGCCGCATGCGATTCGCGGCGCAGGTTGTTGACTGCCGCAATGACTCCGTCGCCACCTCCGCCCGGAAGAATCAGATGGATCTGATCAGCGAGGTATCCCTCTGCTTCAAGTGCGCCGACCCAACCGAGCACGGTGACCACCATCATGCCGCCCGGGATAATTGACATCAGCGCGAAGAACGCAATCATGCCGGCAAGGTGGGGACATCGGCCGGTGAAGTAGCGGGCGAACGCCGGATGCTCAGCCAGGATCACCTGCCGGAACGGAACCACCAGGACTCGGTGCGCAAGTCGACCCGCTCGCTGCGAGGTGCGCGTTGGTTTCGGGCTGGAAGGCTTGTCATCCACGTGGGTTCATTCCTTGCTATGCGGGGTAGTGGCCGCGCATAATCCACGTACTGTATGAGGCGGCCCGGACGGCTGCCCGGATCAGGATGGAGCCACGGATGAACGCATCGGCCACAGAACGTGCGGCTGCAGCATTCAAGGTCTTGCGAGACGTATCACCCCAGATTGAGGCGGCGGTGATCGCGACGCGGAGCGGTGAAGTGCTTGCGGCTGCGACAGGAGCAGCCGACGGCTGGTCGACGACCGGCTCGACCGTTGACCAGTTCGTCGCGGGAATCAGCGACATTCTCGTTGAGGCCGAGCGGGCCCGTGTTGAACTCAATCGCGAGCCTGTCACGCAGTGCGAACTGTCTCCCGGCGATGGCCACGTGTTCATCGTCGCCGACGATCACCACCTTGTGGCCGCGGTGACGGGTGACGATCCGACCGTTGGTCTTGTCTTCTACGATCTGAAGACTGCGCTGCGCGGTTTGCGTGACGATTCGGGAGCGTCGAGCAGTGCGGTCGCCGACGCACCCACCTCGGCTGCCGACGACGCAGATTCGACAGCCACGGACGAAGCTGCTGACAGCGAACCGGCCGGCGAGACCGCAACCGAAGAGGCACCAGCAGGTGCCGCGGCGGGCACGCGGCGTGGCGGTTCGAACCGGCGGCCGATGCTTCGGCAGACGAGGCACCTGCCGGAGCAGCTGCAGGAACGCGACGGGGCAACTCGGATCGACGAGGCCGCAACAAGCGAAAGGCAGGCTCCTGATGCGACGACGAGGAAGCATTATCACCGCACTGACCCTGACGGCAGCATCCGCGGGCGCCGCGTACCTGATTCGTCGGCGAACCCGCAGCGAGCGACCGTATGCGGCGCTGTATTTCGAGGACGGCTCGATGCTGTCGCTTCCGGACAGTTCGCCGCAGGCTCCCGCACTGCTCGATCTCGGCCGTGACGCCATTCGTATGGTCCGTGGCTGAGGCGCCACACGTCGCACCTGACCGGCAGACAGCCGTTGAGCAGATGCTCGCCGCGGCAGTCACTTTTGGCACGTTCACCCTGCGATCCGGGGCAACCAGCTCGCGCTACTTCGACAAGTACCAGGTGCTCTGCAATCCAGAGATGCTGCGGTCGGTGGCGACAGATATGGCATCGACACTGCGCACGCGTGTCACTGGCCCCGCCGTATTGGTCGCACCGGCAGTCGGAGCCGTGCCACTCGCATCCGCCCTGTCGCTCACGACCGGGTGGCCAATGCTGATCGTCCGCTGCGATCAGAAGCGGAGCTATGGAACGGAACGCTCAATCGAGGGGTTGCCACGCGCTGCGGACGGCGTGGACGACCAGATCTGGGCCGGTCGCGAGGCCGTGTTGATCGAGGATGTCGTCACCAGCGGAAGCGCCGTACTGGAGGCACTTGAGGCTGCCCGCTCCATTGGATTGCGCGTCTCACACGCGCTCTGTGTGCTCGACCGTGATGGCGGTGGTCGCGAGGCGTTGGCCTCCGCAGACGTCGACCTGCACTCGGTGATCAGCAACGCCGAGTTTTCAGACTGGCAGGCACCTGCCGCCGGGAGCCAGCAGTGAACCGGCTGTTCGATCCTCCCGCAGATGAACGAAGCTGGCTGATGCCATGCCTGGGGAT
>CAYNNW010000248.1:0-4187 GCA_964398435.1 uncultured Gaiellales bacterium
ATCGACTACTACCGAATCGATCACCTACGACGCCGAAGACAAGCGCCTCAAGGACACGATCAACAGCGGTCAATCCACGGTCGCGTACCAGAACACCCCCGACAGCGACACCCAGGTCTCGGAGACTTTGGCGGGGTCGGATAAGGGCGTTAGGTACACCATCGAAGCCCCGAACGGTGCGCAGCTGTGGGACTACACCGGCGGCACGCCACGGATGACGCTCACGGATCACCAGTCGACCGTTGCCGCGGAGCTGAACCCCACCGACGGGCACGTCACCAACACACAGGACTACGACGTGTACGGCGCGCCAGCGCCGTCGACGGTCAGCACGCTGACCACGAACACCGAGGCTGGTCGGCCCACCGGGTATACGGGGATGCGTGAGGATGTGGCCGGGGCTACGACGCATCACCAAGCGCGGGACTTGAGCGCGGAGTATCGGATCTGGACGACGACGGATCAGTTTGAGGATCCTGCGGAAGACCTTGAATTGGCCACTGAAGTGGGCAATTCAGATCGGTCAGGATATGTGGGTGGTAATCCAGTTGTATATGAAGACAAGTCAGGGCACAGACGCGACTGCGGTCCTGGTTGCGATCGAACGGCGATTTATGGACCAAACGGATATACGCTCGTTGGGTCTGGAAAGAGTGAGCCGGCTTCGAGCGGCGGGTCTTGGGCAAGCAATGCATGGAATGCCGTGTGGAGTCATTCGTACTATCACAACCAGAGCTTCGCCGAGGGAACAAGGAATGCTGTAATCGACGAGCTGAGTTGGTTCCAACCGGAGCTCCGCGGTGGGATGTTTGTATGGAATGGGTACCGCGTTGTCAAGATGACCCCTGAAGTGCGCGGTGTCATTCACGTTATCACTGGCAGACGGAGCGGCCGCGTGCTAACCAAGGGCGCAGTCTTGCTCAAGAAGAAGAGCGGCCGCGGGCATTCCATCATCATAGGAGGCAGAGGAAACTTTCACGATGCATTTGATGATCTCGGAAGAATGGCTGCGGGCCCGATCGTCAAGATCAAAGCCGGAAAATACTCGGTTCCACTTAAGAATGGAGGCCGCGCCACGCTGTATCGGAGCAGTAGCGACCACAAGATGACGATTGCAGTTCATAGACCAGGGCATAAGACCGTCAAGCGGCGGTATGACGGCGACCCACGGTCCAAGTGACGCGAAGTTGCTGCAGGGAGGAAACAGGTAGCGGTGAGCATCTTCGAAGCCCAGTCACCTAATGCGGCCAACTGCTGCTCTGCAATTTGGGACCCGCAGCTTGATCTCGATGCTCATTACAGCGCCTTTCGGAAGCTTGCCGCGCGCGAGGGTCTGACGACCAGGCCAATTTGCGGTGACCGCATTCACCCTGATTTCGGTGATGAAGCTGACCGCCTGTTCGATTGGTTGAACGGCCGCGAGCTCGTAGTCATAAACATATTCGAGTCGAAGGAAACGGCAGTCGACATCCGGCAGGCTCGAATGGAAGATGGTCCTGTTCATCAGTTCACAGTTGTGCGGTCCAAGGCCGAGCTGGCGAAACTGGATGGCAGGTACTGGTTTGGCCTTATGGCTACGTTCGGGCTCGATATCGCAGTTCTTGAATCCGATGAGTTCCACCTTGCTGCAGCAGCTGACGAGGTGTTGAACAGAATCTGGCCAGTAGAGCAATGCTTGCGTGAGTGGACGGAATACGTCGAAGGATATGAAGCGCCATTTCGTCGTGAGGCACGACAGTGGGTTAATAGGCTTCTTACAGAGAACGGTATGCCATCTATTTGATGATCACCCCGACCGTAATGGCAACGAAACCAGCCTGACCCACAACGGCTAAGTCCTCACCACGACCTATGAGACAAGCGGCGACAGCCGCGGCGCTAACCCCCCAAGTAGTTGTCGCCCCGAATCCTCCCCGGATCCAAAGCCTGATCCCGCACCGCACCCCGGACCAGGTTCACCTCCTCCGCTTCTGGGTAAAGATTGCAAATGCAGGCGCTTTTGCTTCACTGTGAATACGATTCGGCAAACAGACTAGTCTCAGTTACGAATACGACTCCAACTTCAACGACTACTGAAGCGATCACCTACGACGCAGAAGACAAGCGCCTGAAGGACACGATCAACAGCGGGCAGTCCACCGTCGCCTACCAGAACACCCCTGACAGTGACACCCAGGTCTCGGAGACTTTGGCGGGGTCGGACAAGGGCGTTCGGTACACCATCGAAGCACCCAATGGTGCACAGCTGTGGGACTACACCGGCGGCACTCCACGATTGACACTGACCGATCATCAGTCGACGGTCGCCGCGGAGCTGAACCCCACGGATGGGCACGTCACCAACACGCAGGACTATGACGTGTACGGCGCCCCAGCACCGGCTACCGTCAGTGCGCTGACGACGAATACTGAGGCAGGGCGGCCCACCGGGTACACGGGGATGCGTGAGGACGTCGCCAGTGCGACCACGCACCACCAGGCACGCGACCTGAGTGCGGAGTACCGGGTGTGGACGAGTACGGATCAGTATGAAGATCCTGTCGATGATCAGGATGTGAGCATTTCAGCCGTTGACTCCAATCGTAGCCAGTACGCGGGCAGCAATCCGGTGAGTCGCGTCGACCTTGATGGCCATCGAACCGTCGTGTGTGGTGAACTCGCAGGAACACGTGATGTCTGGATTTTCGGGTATCGGCGAGTATTCGCGTGGGGTCTAGCTTCATGCACAAAGCGTATGAAGCAATTGTCGCAGTATGTGTGCCTGGAGCGGTTCAATGACTACACGTCCATGCTGGGATATCGGCAATGGTGCACAGGCGTTGACACGGTCAAAAATCGCAGAAGCAACTACACCGTGAAGTCACGACGATGTAGGAAACGAGACAAGGATAAATACTTCAGATCACACTTCTATGGGAGCTACTGGGGAGCCGGGATCGGAGACACATACGACTTTCACAGCGGTCGAATTAGGGAGTGCAATGGTGAGTAGTGGGCAACTCGGCTGGCTCCGCGGTGCGCTCGCGCTAGCCACTTGTATGTTCCTTGTTGGCGGATGCACTGGCATCGCAACAAGAACTCAGACGCACAACAAATCAACTCGTCCCACAAAGGCGACGGTTCTTACTTTTCTGAATCGGGCGGCAATCACATTTAATGGAATTGAGCGCGCATCGTTCGGCTACTCCGGCAATCGACTAATCGGGCGTCTCATGATAAATCACAGTGCGTCCACTGCGGATATCTGTGCGTTGAAAAGCATGGCTTCCACCGCAATTACTGACCTTCCGAAGTCAGAGCGTCCGCGCGAGGTGATCCTGGTTGACATGGAGAACACGGTATTGAGTTCACGATGTACCAAGTTGTCGTGAGACAACTGGCTTATCCAAACACCGCCGACCATGCGTTCGACCTTTCTGCGCTGGGGTCCGAGGTAGCTTTCTTGGGTGACTCGGATGTTCGTGTGGACGAGTTGGTGTTGGATGGTTTGGATCAGTGTTCCGGCTTGGGCGGCCCAGGCGGCTCCGGTGCCTCGTCGTTCGTGGGCACTGGTGACGGGGTGTCGCTCTGCTCAAGCGCCTGATTCCGCACCACACCCCGGATCAGGTTCACCTCCTCCACTTCTGGGTAAAGCACTCAGATGCAGGCGCTTTTGCTTCACTGTGAATACGATTCGGCGCAAGGAGTAGCACCTGACTAACTGGCCGGCACGATATCTACTTCTAATCGTTGCATCCGGGGCTGCGCTCGTGCAGACGGCTGTAACAATCAGGATCGTTAGCTATGGCGGCTACGCTGCAGCTGATGCCTTGGTGGCGATGAGAGTCGAGTTCGGCCAAACCCTTGCTCGATTCTTTCTCATTTTCCTGCTGATGCATACTGGCTTGACATACGTTTTTACCAGGCGGATCGTAAGGCGACAGTGGCTTGCTCTCACGTTGACGGTGTATGCATCAGTCGTATTGTCCGCTGTCAATCGAGCGATGTTCTAGTCAAGCGCCCGCCATCACTCGGTCAAGTCACCCCGGTGTACGCTTGCCCAGTCCAGGTTTCTCTCCTCCACCACCGGGTATTTCAGCGAAATGCAGGCACTCTTGCAAAATGTTTGCGATGATCCGACTCAGCGACTCGTCAGCAATCTTTGGGTAGGCGACCTTTGGGCGCGAGGGCAAGCCATTCGATCGATC
>CAYNNW010000249.1:0-4186 GCA_964398435.1 uncultured Gaiellales bacterium
CCAGCTTGCGGCCGTCGCCGCCGGATGTCTGCTTCTGCTGGGCCATTGCCGACTGAGTGTATCGCCCTGCGCTACCGATCGCCGTTGACGATTCGCAGCTCCACTCGACCGCTGGCCGTATCAATCCGCTCGACGCCGACGGCAACGGTGTCACCAAGACGGATGCTGTGTCCCGAGCGCGCTCCCACCACCGCGGTGCCGTGCAGGTCCAGTTCGTACCGTTCACCGCTGCCGATCGTTCGCGCCGGCACGAAGCCTTCGAACATCTCTGCAAAACGAACAAACACGCCGCTGCTGATCACGCCAACGATCTCTCCGTCCCAGCTGCGCCCGTATTCGGGCGGTTCACCCAGGCGCCCACGCATGCGCGCTTCAAGGAGGATCGCCGCGACTATCGAGTCAGCCGTCCGCTCCAATCGCATGAGCTGCCGCTCAGTATGTGAGACACGCTCGGCAACGTCTGCGAGCTCACGCTGTGACGGCAGAGCTGCGTCGGCGGTGCAGCCGATGTAGTCGAGGATCGCACGGTGCACGACGATGTCGGGATATCGCCGGATCGGTGACGTGAAGTGTAGATAGTTCTCAACCGCAAGCCCGGAGTGCGGCCCGGGGTGGGCGGCGTAGACGGCCTGCTGCAGTGATCTGAGTATCAGCGATGGAAAGGCAGCCACACCGCGTCCTGACGATCGCGAGTAGCTCGCAACGTGTGCTGCCAGCTGTGCCGCGTAGCGCGCAGCCTCACGACCGCTCATTGTCTCCGGTACAGGAAGCGTCGGAACGTCAAGCTCGGCCAGCGTATCGACAAGTGCCGCAACGGCCTGCGGGTCAGGGTGCTCGTGGACGCGCCACAGTGCCGGAGTGTTCGTCCGGGCCAGGATCCCGCCCACAGCAAGGTTGGCAGCCAGCATGCACTCCTCCACCAGCTGGTGCGCCTGGTTCTGCCGGCGCATGCTGCCACCGCCGACGCGGCCGTCGCGAACATCAAATGATCGCTCGGGCAGGTCGAGCATCAGGGCGCCACGTTTTCCGCGTGCCGAAGTCAGCGTTGATGCCATTTCGTGCAGCGCCTGTACCAATGGTCCGGCCTCGTCGCTGTCCGGCGAATCGATCAGCTGTGCGGCCTCGCCGTACGTCAGCCGCCGCGCAACCCGGATCAGCGTGCGGCGAACACGTACGTCGGTGACCTCGCCGCCGTGTGACACGCTGCACTCAACGGTGACAGCTGGTCGATCGACGCCCTCGCGCAGGCTGCACAGGTCGGCGGACAGCTGCTCGGGAAGCATGGGTGCCACGACGCCCGGCATGTACGCCGACATCGCGCGCTGCTGTGCCCAGCGGTCGAGCTGACCGTCGGGACTGACATATGCGGTGACATCGGCAATATGTACTGACAGTCGCCAGCCATCCTCGTGTGGTTCCGCATGGATGGCGTCGTCGTGGTCTTTCGCATCGTCGGGGTCGATGGTCAGGCACGGCTGGTCACGAAGATCGTGGCGAGCTGGATCCGCGCAGACCTCGTCCGGATCAAGTGTGGCAAGTTCGCGTTCCAGATCATCGGGAAGCGCGTCGAGCAACGGAGCCTCAGGGGTTCCTGTCGCCCGTCCGAATGTCGCGGCGTCGCAGTGAAGCCGCCCGTGCACGGCGAGCAGACCGCGCATGACGACGCGAATGTCATCTGGGTCCCCGAGGATTTCGAGCACGCGACCACTGCTGCTGCCCGCTGCCCGAGCGATGATGGCAAGCTGGCCTGCATGCGAGCGGTGGCGTCGACCGTCCCGCAGTGCAATGACCATTCCGGGATCGAACCACGGTTCGGCGGCAACGGCCTTGCCCCGGGCGACCAGTTGACAGCAGATGAGGTCCGGAGCGGCGATCGCTCTGGACAATCAGATTCGCAGGTAGCGGCGGATCGTGAGTCCGCTGCCGAGGCTTCCCAGGACGACGCCCATACCGAGCAGCGCGCAGAAGATGGCGATCTGCGGGGTTGGCTCGCCCGTCGAGAGCTTGAATGAGTCGAGAATTCCGGCCGATGCGCGCTTGACGATCCAGATGATCGAGATCGCACCGGTTGCGGCGATCAGCCCAACCAGGAACCCTTCGATCATGAATGGAACGCGAACGAAGCTGTTGCTGGCTCCCACGAGCTTCATCACCTCGATCTCGCGGCGTCGGGCAAAGATCGACAGTCGAATCGTGTTCGCAACCAGCATCGTTGCTGCCACGACCAGGAACGCCGCCATGATCACTGCGATTGCTGAAACCCAGCCTGCGTTGCGGACGATCTTCTGTCCCTGCTCACCACCGTAGCGAACCGACTCAACGCCTTCTTCGCCCTTGAAAGCCGCAGCAACTGTCTCCGCCTTGGACGGATCGGACAGTCGCGCTTCGAGTGACGCGGGGAACGGGTTGGTCGGCAGGTTCTCGAGGACCTCGGGGTTCTCCTTGAACAGCTTGCGGGCCCGCTCGAGCGCGTCTTCCTTGCTGACGTACTCGACCCGCTCAACCGTGGGCTGTCGACCCAGGCGATCGCGCAGGGCGTTGACGTCAGCCTCGGTGGCGGTCTCGTTGAGGAAGACCTGAACGCGGCCCGCGTCCTTGCGGATCGTGGTTGCCTCGCCGCGAACAACGAACAGCACGAGCAGGAACACGCCTACCCAGAGCAACGCGACGAGCATCGACAGTGTCGCTGCAACGCTGGTCGACACGTTCGTGGACAGCGATCGGATCGCTTCAGTGAAGAAGAAGTTGATTCGGCTGCTCATGATCAGACCTCGGGGTCAACGGTCGGGTCTGCCGGAGGGTAACCCTCGGGCACCGGGGGAATCTCGTCGGGTGCATATGGATCGAAGCGACCTGGATTGTCCTCGACGTCGTGCGTGCCAGTGAATGCCGGGTTCAGGCCCATCTCCGACCCCAGCGGCGCACTCAATGGCGGGATGTCGCTCCCGACGGCCGGCATCGATCCCGTGCGCCCCACCGCAGGCATGCTGCCTGTGGTCTGCGCTCGCAGATCGCTGAGCCCGATCTCGTCGGCAATCTCGTCGTCGTATTGCGCTCGTGCCTGGTCGCGAACGACCCGGCCGTCCTCGAGCTGGATCACGCGTCGGCGCATGCGGTTGACGATCTGCACGTCATGGGTTGCGCAGAGCACCGTGGTGCCGGTTCGGTTGATCCGCGCCAGCAGGTCCATGATCCCGGCGGACGTCTCGGGGTCCAGGTTGCCGGTTGGCTCGTCTGCAATCAGCAGCGGCGGCTTGTTCACGAACGCGCGGGCGATCGAGACTCGCTGCTGCTCACCACCCGAGAGCTCGTCCGGATAGTTGTCGATCTTCTCGGCAAGGCCGACCAGGTGGATGATCTCGGGCACGCGGCGTCGAATCTCGCTGCGCGAGTGACCAGTCACCTGCATCGCGTAGGCGACGTTCTCAAAGACGGTGCGGTTGGTCAGCAGTTTGTAGTCCTGGAACACGCAGCCGATATTGCGTCGCAGGTGTGGAACCTTGGAGCGCTTGAGCGTGTTCAGCGTTCGTCCACCGACCATGATCTTGCCGGCGTCGGCGTCGATCTCCTTGAGGATCAGACGGATGAATGTGGACTTG
This sequence comes from uncultured Gaiellales bacterium, assembly GCA_964398435.1. Taxonomy (GTDB): domain Bacteria; phylum Actinomycetota; class Thermoleophilia; order Gaiellales; family SKUG01; genus CAYNNW01. Next base: position 3,600 of record CAYNNW010000249.1, read on the forward strand.
CCTGACCCGCTGGGACCGACCAGGAAGAGGAATTCTCCCTTGTCGATTCGCACCGAGACGCCGTCCAGCCCGACCGACAGTGTCGTGTCTTCATAGTGCTTGTGCACGTTGTCGAACACGATCATTGCCGACCCGGGAGCTCGCAGGCCAACTGCCTGGAGATTCGCGTCGCTTGCCTGACCAGTGGGCGCTGTGGCCCTGTGCGGAGATTCGTCCATTACACGCATGGTGGCAGATGTTGCATGACTCGTCACGGCCCATACAGTCGGACGGCCAGATGCGGGCGCAGTCGGGACGCAGCGATGGCAGGGTAGGGCCAGCGGGTCAATGGGTGTCTCGCGAGTCTGCCGAATCTGCGTTCAGCCGGCATTGCCCCTACTCGATGCGACCTTAAGCCACAGCGGAAATGGGCCGATATCGCTGGAATGAAGCAACGTCGCCCATGGACTGCCGGCTGGCCGGTGGTGGTGCTCGCCTGCATGATCGTGCTGGCGGCGCTTGGTGGCGTGGGTGTTCTGCTGTCGGATGCTCCCGAACTGTCGGCGCCGCCGACCAGTGCTGCGGCATCGCTCAGTGAGGAGTACCGG
>CAYNNW010000250.1:0-4176 GCA_964398435.1 uncultured Gaiellales bacterium
ATCCGCGGGGACCTGGTTCGCCGGGGTACCGGTTCCCGGTGCGCCGATGTCGCCTGCCCGGTACCCGGAAGACGTGTTGGCTGCAGGCGTGCCGCCGGGCATCGACGATGCCGGGACGCCAGGAGGGAGCTGCTGCGCGCTCTGGCCCGGTGTTGGACCCGCGAACGCGCCGCCGCTGACGACGGCAGCAGGGTACCGGCTCGGTACTCCTGCGATGCTGGAAATTGCTTCCCCCATTCGTCTGATCCCCCCCAGGCAGACGTGATTCCTCATCGTTGTGTCGGGATCTGCGACGCATCTGTTTCACGATCGTCGCGCTGACGCGATCCTCAGGGAAGGAATTGAACGGACTGTGCTGGTCAGGCGCGCGCTGCCGCGACGGCCGACATCCCGGCACCCACGCCGCTGACCAGGCCCAGTGCCAGCCCACTGGCGTAGCCGCCATTACCAAGCCCGCCCACATCGGTTCCAGCAGCGAACAGTCGAGGAATGGGAACTCCGTCCTCGTTGACGACTGCCATCCGGTCATTGACCCGCAGTCCACACCATGTGTGCGTGATACCGGGGGCAACCTCAAGCGCTCGGGTCGCTGTTCCTGCTCGGTCGATTGCGGCCCGCCCGAGTCGCAGGCCCGCATGCTCGAGCACGCCCGGTAGCTCTCCCGCTCGAGACTCGATGACGCGACCCCCCGCCTCTTTGGCTCGTTGCAGGCACCGTCGTACCGTGCCAAACGTGGTCTCGTTCTCGAGCACGCTGCGGTCAATCAGAAACCATCCTGTGCCGGTGGTTCGGGCAATTCTCCAGGCCAGCTTCGACTGCGACCAGTCGTTGCTCTCCCACTCCACCGGCGTGCCGCGAGCGTCAACCAGCACCGCGTGCTCGGCCAGCTGCATCGACATGATGGCCATCCGTGAGGGCTCCAATGTGATGCCTGCGGGTACCAGCCGTGCGAGGCATTCGCCGTTGACGGGAACACGCACTCCGCCGAGATCCATGGCGATATCCATCGTCGTACCGTCTGAGAGCCCGGCGTTCCGCGGCAGCCACGAGTCCGCCGCACCACGCCCGGAACACTCTGCTGCGATGCGCGTGGTTCGCGCCGCGTATCCGCCGCCCGCACAGATCAGCGCGTCGGCCTCGATCACGTCAGTCCCGCCACCGCGACGGTCGACCGCACACCTGAGCTTGCCACTGTCACGACGCTTCACGTCAACGAGGGTTGTCTCGATCTTGAGCGATCCACCCGGTAGCAGCCGCAGCAGGCGGTCGAGCACGCGATCGACATTGATGCGAACGCCGTCGGTCTGAGACCGCCCGGTGCTTGTCGAGGCGAATCGCCCGGTCGAACGCCGAAGCCAGGTCAGGGCGTCGGGCAGGTTCTCGTGGACCACCGCCTGCAGTGCGCGGTCGCCGTGCGGTGCGCCCCAGGCCCACAGATCGGGCGTGCGATACCGCCAGATCCAGCCTGAGGCCAGTCGACTGGTGCCCCCCGCATGACGACCTCGTTCCAGCAACACGACCTTGGCACCGCCATGAGCGGCAATTGCTGCGGCAACCATGCCTGCAAATCCCGCGCCGGCTACGACAACGGTGGGGCCGTTGTCCTTCGCCTGTCGACCAAATGCCATGGCGACGATGTGCCCTAGACGCTTCGCGGAGTAAACACGGCCAACAGGCCCCCATCATCGTCATAGGCCGGGAAGAAGTCGCCGGTCACCGGCTTGACCAAGCCGTCGGCTCCCCGCAGCGTCATCAACTTGCCCATGACCCTGACACCCCATTCGAGCGCTGTCATGTGCGGGTGATCATCGCTCTCGCCATCGACCCGCAATTCCAGGACGTCCTCGAGGTCGCCACCGATCAGCTCGTCCTCATCGAATCCCGTCAATGCGACGGCTCCGCGCCCCATCGCAAGCACGCGCCCCTGCTGATCGCAGACGAAGACGCCCGCCAATGGTGACGGGAAGTAGTCATCCAGCAATTCGAACAGGAAACCGAATCCGCACTGGTCACAGCCGACAGGGCGGTCCGAAAACCCGTCCGTACGCGATACCCGGGTACCACGCCATGCACATCGAGGACAGATGAAGTACGGCACAACATCGCAGCTTACCAGCAGATTGCGGACGTCAGCTGACGCCGTGGATCGGGGTGCGCAATGAATGTCTTTCCGGGACCTCGCCGCACCGCAACTGAGCCTGCTGATCCGGCACTGGCACGACCTGCGCCTCCGCAGGGAAGCGTCTGGGACCAGTATCTGCCCGCGGATGACGACCAGCCAATGCCAGATCTGGACAGCACTGCGGAACCGGCTGCTGCTCCTGTTCATATCCCTCCCGCGGCGACGCCGATTCCTGCGCAGCCGCGCGGGCGAGGCAATGCATTACGCCTGATGCTCAGTGCAGTGGTTGCCGCCGTGGTTATTGCCGGCGTTGCAGGATCAATGCTCAGCAGCGGCTCAGGATCGATCGGCGACCGGCTGGCGGACGTGAGCTCGAACGAAGACCGAACCTGGGGCTACTACCACGACCGCACCTTCGACACCGGCGGCTACGGTGCCCAGTACGACGACACGACGGATCAGGCGTCGAAATGGCGGTACGACGGGCCATACGACTACTCGTCGTATGGAGCCCAAGGCATGGCCGAGCGGGCACGGAACTCCGCCCAGTCAGATCCGCTGCTTGCCGGCCGTCCAGCTATTGAGCAGTCCGTGTTCGATGAATACGGCGACGGTTTCGGCCCTGCGGGCGGCGACCCGGTCGGCGATCCTGCCCTGCTCGACAGTGACCCGAACTTCAATCCGTGGGCGGGATACTCGAATCCCTACCTGAACCGTATTCGAACTGCCTACGGTCCCGGACTTGGCCGCGGGGCGGCCCCTTCCGAACCCGGCTACTGATTTCCGTGCAGCGACGCGGCGACCAGCAAGCGTCGGCGATCCCGGTCGATCAGTTGCGGATCTGTCTCGAATGAGTCGGGCGTCGGAGCGAGCCGAGCGGCAATTGCCCGCGCAATCGTTGCTCCGTTCCTGGTGCTCGATGCCTCGGTCAGAAGTGTGTAATCCTCAATTCCATCGCGCAGCATCATCAGCCTGATCGACGGGGCCGGCCCGTCGACGCTCTCGCTGCGGCCCGGGTACAGCAGCACGCCGTCACCGTTCCCCACGGCACCCGATGGATCCGTGAACGATGCGGCCTGGCGCCACGGATCGTCGACCTCATGCCAGTGGGTTGCGCTCCAGTACAACAGCCCCGCCGCTCCCTGGCGGTACGACATCCAGCCCAACGCACGGGGTGACGGGCGGCGGTCGTCGATGAACATGGTCGGGTAGGGAGCATGTGTGGAGATACTCGGATACGTCCAGTATTCCGCTCCGGCAGTGGTGACTCGACGACGATCATCACTGCTGACCTGTGGGCCCAGCGGCACGCTCCAGATGTCGATGTTTCCCCAGCGGGCAGCCGGTGCCGTGGTCAGGAGCATCCTCACCCCGGGCGCTGCCTCGCGAACCAGTCGCGTGAAGCCGCGAACGCGGTCGACATCACCGGCCCCCGGCTCATCAACAACGTACACGTAGGCACGATCGGTCAGGTTCCGCTGTCGAAGCCATCCCGCAACAGACCGCAGCCAGGCCGTCGCCGCGGCACGGTCGGCTCCCAGCGGGTCGCCAAATGGCCAGGTCGCATACAGCGGTACACGGATCGCTACCGGACCGCCGCGCGCGGCGACGCGATCGACGCGCTCGCCGGCAGCTGTGCGGGCAACTGCGGTCTGCTCTGCCCGACGGGAACTGCCAATACCCTGCGGAAGCGCAAGATCTGCCGGAGACAATCCGGCGTCCAGCAGTACCCGCACGTATCGATCGAACATCTGGTCGAACGCCGGCGTGCCGGGTTCGACTCCCTCAAGCCGCGCAATCTGACCGGCGTCCAGACCAACGGACGTCGACAGTGCTGGACGGGCAGGCATCGTTGCCTCGCTGACCACCAGTCGAACGGGAACCCCGAGCCGGGTTCGTGTTCCCTGCCGAAAGCTGATTGACCCGGAGTAGTCCCCCGGGGGTGTGTCTCGCGGAACCTCGACGTCCAGCCACAACACGGTGGCCCGCCCCGTCCGCACACGAACGATCTTTGTTCGACGTGGCTCAAGCGGATCGAAATAGGTCCCCTTCTC
>CAYNNW010000251.1:0-4155 GCA_964398435.1 uncultured Gaiellales bacterium
CCCGGGCAAGCGCCTGGCGAGCGGCCACATCCTCACATTCCGTGGCAAGGATCCGGTGATCATCAATCCCGACGGGTCGGTCAAACGGCTGGCCCGCGGCTGGCACCGCTGGGGCTCGGTCAGATTCCGGGTGTTCGATGCGACCACGGTTCGCGTGACCAGCGGCCCGTCGATGATGCTGTTCGATTCACGCGGCTTCGTTCGCAGCCGAGTCGCGCCGGCCTGGCTGGCAGGAATGCACGCAGCCAAGGCCGCAGGCACACAGGGCGGTGGCCCGACCCAGGGAGCCGACCCGTCGCAGATGATGGGCGGCCCGAACGCCGCGGGCGTCAATCCCACCAATGCTGCAGGCGCGATGCAGCTGTTGATGGCCCAGATCGTGCAGATGCGAACGATCATCGCGACGCTGATGGGGTCGGTCGCAAATCAGGGGATGTTTGCTGGAGCCACGGGCATGAGCGGCATGCAGGCCATAGGCGGCGGGCTGATGTCTGCCGGTCCCCAGGCGGTCGCCGGCGCACTGGCCGGTTCGTTCCTCAATGCATGGGATGACGGGTCGGGAAGTGATGAGAACGAGGGCGGCTCGCCCGGCGGTGGCTCGCTGCTCTGGTAGCCTTGGGCGCATGGCGCTGATGACCTACAGAGAAGCCGTGCGGCTTGCCATGTCTGAAGAGATGCGACGCTCCGACGATGTATTCATCATGGGCGAGGACATCGCCGAGATGGGCGGCTCGCAGGGTGTGACCAAAGGCATGCTCGACGAGTTCGGCCCTGACCGTGTTCGCAACACCCCGATCAGCGAAGAAGCGATCGTCGGTGCGGGCATCGGCAGCGCGATGACGGGCATGCGCCCAATCGTCGAAATCATGTACTTCGACTTCACCTCGATCTGCCTGGACCAGATCTTCAATCAGGCCGCGAAGTGGCGGTACATGACCGGCGGTCAGGTCACGATTCCGCTGACAATTCGTACGCAGGGCGGTGCCGGCTGGCAGTCGGGCGCCCAGCACGCGACGATGGTCGAGGCCTGGTTCACGCATATTCCTGGGCTCAAGGTTGTGATGCCGTCACATGCCGACGACGCTCGTGCATTGCTTCGGGCGGCGATCCAGGACGACAATCCGGTGCTGTTTGTCGAGCACCGTGACTGCTATCCGCGCCGCTGCGAGGTCGATGAGAATCCCGATTCGCCTGCGGCAGTGGGAACGATCGGTAGCGCCCGCGTCGTGCGCGCCGGTACCGACGTCACCGTCGTCTCGTGGGGTGCAATGGTGCACACCGCGATCGAGATCGCCGATCGGCTGCAGGCCGAGCAGGTAATATCGGTCGAGGTGATTGACCCGCGAACCTTGCAGCCGCTGGATCTGGGAACAATCCTCGACAGTGTGCGGCGCACCAATCGCTGTGTCGTTGCGCACGAGGCGGTTCGGTTCGGCGGATTTGGTGCCGAGATTGCCGCACTGGTGCAGGAGCATGCCTTCGACTGGCTGGACGCACCGGTTGGGCGTGTTGGAGAGAAGTTTGCGCCGGTGCCATTTGCCCCGGGCCTGGAGCAGCAGATCGTGCCTGGCGCCGAGCAGCTGCATGAGGCAATCCTGCAGGCCTGCTATCTGGAGCCCGCGCGCGCATGAGCCTGCTCACCCGGATTCGTTTGGCGGCGTCGATCTCGGCAGCGCCTGTCTCGCACGTGCGTGGGAGTGTGAACCATGGCCGTTGAGGTGAAGCTCCCCCGGTTGGGCCAGGGGATGGAGGAAGGCCGCATCCTGCGCTGGCTTAAGGCCGAAGGCGAGACTGTCGAAGAGGGCGAGGAGCTCTACGAGGTCGAGACCGAGAAGGTCAACGTCGAGGTCGAGTCGCCTGCAGGCGGTACCGTGCTCAAGATACTGGCGGCCGACGGATCGACAGTACCGATCGGGACGGTCGTTGCATTTCTGGGAGAGCCGGGAGAAGCGGTCCCCGAGGTCAGTGCGCCGACCCCAGCTCCGACCGCAGCCGCTGAGCCGTCGCCAACTGGCGCGGTCGCAGCGGCGCCATCAGCATCAGCGGGGCCGGCGGTGTCAGCGGTAACGTCGCCTGCAGTTATTGCCACAGCTCCTGCGGCAGGAGCGGCGACGACCCCGTCGGCCACGCCCGGAGATAACGGCAGTGCCGGGCGCCTGAAGGCTTCGCCTCTTGCCCGTCGGATGGCCGAGGCACGCGGCATCGCATTGGCCGCAATATCGCCGTCGGGCCCGGACGGCCGGGTCATAGCCCGCGACATTGATCGTGCGGCAGGCGCAATGCCTGCCCAGGTGGCAGCTCCGGTGAGCGCTGCCGTGGCGGCCACAATCCCAGCGGTCCCGTTGGGTGCGAGCGTCGCCGCGGGCGACCAGCGGATTCCATTGACCGCAATGCGCGCCACGATCGCGCGGCGACTGGGTGAGGCCTGGCAGGCGCCAGCGTTCTATCTCAACGTCGACATCGACATGACCGCCGCGGCCGAGATGCGCAAGCGGCTGCTTGCCGCGACGGCTGAGGGGGCCGTGCGTCCAACGGTCTCGGATGTGATCACTCGCGCATGTGCGATTGCCCTGCGGCAGCACCCCGAGATGAACGCCGGCTTCGACGGTGACGCAATCGTGCGCTGGTCGGCAGTCAACGTCGGCATGGCAGTCGCAACCGACGACGGACTTGTTGTGCCGGTGATTCGTGACGCGCACGCGTGTACGGTGCGTGAGATCGCTGCCCAGCGTTCCGAGCTCGTCGGTCGCGCCCGCGCAGGCAAACTTCAGCCCGCCGACTTCGAGGGCGGTACCTTCACCATTTCCAACCTGGGGATGTTGGGCATCGACTCGTTCACTGCGGTGCTCAACCCGCCGATGGCAGGGATTCTCGCCGTGGGTCGCACAGCCGATCGCGTTGTCGCGATAGACCGACGACCCGAAGTGCGACCGATGATGACGGTCACGCTCGGCTGCGACCACCGCGCAGTGGACGGTGCTGTTGGCGCCCGCTTCCTTGCGACGGTCAAGTCGCTTCTCGAAGACCCATTGACCATGGTCTGAGTCGTCGCGCACGAGTGCCCACCAGCGGTTTGCCGCCGCTGGGTCACGGGTAGTGCTGTGCCGTTGATCTTCTAGGTGGGAGTGCACTTCGTGCGAAGAATTCCAGGTGTGGCCCGAGTTGGTGCCGTAGTTTCTGCAATCGTTGCGACGGCAGTCGTGCTGGTGCCGGCAGCGTCGGCACAGCCGAGTGCAACCGCCCAGCGGGCAGCGGCCCGTGCGCTCTCATCTGCGCAGCGGATGTCGAACGGCGAAGGAATCCATACCGGGCGAGAGCTGTCGTTGGCACTCAAGGATGTCGCGGTCCGCTACAACAGCCTGTCACCAACAAACCAGGCTGCTGCCCGTCGATTGCTTGCACGTCCAACAGCGTCGGGTGGCGACGGCACGCTCGCGTACACCGTCGCCGAGCACGCGCCCTACTGCACGACGATGGTCTGTGTTCACTGGGTGACGACCGGTGAGCACGCCCCCGATCTCGGTGACACCGATGGCACCGACGACGGTGACGGCGTGCCCGACTACGTTGAGCAGGTTGCCGGTGTGTTCCAGGATGTCTACGACCGCGAGATGGGTGCCCGCCCCACCGGTCTGGGCTACCGCACGCCGCCAACAGACGGTTCGTACGGCGGCAACAGCAAGCCGGACATCTACCTTGGTGATCTTGGGGCGATGGGCCTGTACGGCTATGTTGCACCTGACTCCGGGCAGCCGTCACGAACACTGTTCTCGTACCTGGTGCTCGACAACGGCTACACCGAGTTCGGCGGAACGCCGTATAACGCGCTGACAGTAACCGTGGCGCACGAGTATCACCACGCCGTGCAGTTCGGCTACGACGCACTGATGCCGGGCTGGATGTTCGAGTCAACCGCCACCCACATGGAGGACCTCGTCTATCCCGATGTTGATGACTATCTGCAGTACATCAACGATGGCGGGGCGTGGGCCTCAGGAAGCCTGACGCCTATCACGTCGCAGTTCGCTGCCTATGCTGACGGCCGCGTGTACGGGACGTCGGTCTGGCACCACTTCATGGCGTCCCGTTACGGAAGTGACATCACCCGCCAGGTCTGGGAGCGGCAAGGTTTTGGGGCTGCCAGCATCGGCACGA
>CAYNNW010000252.1:0-4145 GCA_964398435.1 uncultured Gaiellales bacterium
ACGAAGTGCTTCGCTGTTCTCAACCAGCTCGATCAGCGTGCGTGTGCCCGCCCCGAGCCGCACTGTCGAGTCGACGTCGTCAAGCACGCGCAGGCCGATTGTGCGAGTCCAGAAGTCGCTGACGGTCGCACGGTCGCGAACAGTGAGCCGGACGGGACCTAGCTGCAGTTGAGTGAGCGGCGTCGCTGACCGGTGCATCACAGTACTCAGGCAGGCTTGAGGACCATCAGCGCCACGATCGCAATCAACCAGATGAGTTCAATCCGCGAGATCAGCAGGATCCGCTTGATGCGTCGCTGAACGTCCGGGTGTTCCGGCCCGTGTTCGGCGGTGAGTTTGCTGATCCGACCCGACTCGGGACCGAGGAATCCCATTCCTGTGACAAACGACAGCAGGAACAGGCCAAGGCCCGCATCGATCCACATCGTTCCGAACTTCAGCGGGCTGTCGTAGATCATCCAGCCGCCGGCAATCAGCACAATCAGCGACGCCGGCATGAAAACTCGCATGCCAATGAACTCGGCGTCGCCGCTGAAGCGTGCGATCTCCAGCGCCTCATCCCTCCGAACGACGCGCCATGCCAGCACCTGAATCGCGGATGCACCACCGACCCAGACGATTGCCGCCAGCACGTGGACGAACAGGATCAACGTATATGTAGTCATCGACCAACTCCGGGTAGCGATATGCGGCGCCCAATCTAGTTCACCGCGACCACCGATGCTCCTTGTTGGCCGGCGACGAGCTATGCGCGGCCGCTGAGCAGCGCGACGGCTGATCGCGCATGCGCGACCGCCTGCAGCAGGTCGCCCTTGGCGGCCTCGTTCAGCACCGGCGCCGCGGTGTACTTGCTCATGTGGTCCCCGTCGGCGACAGTCATGGCGACGTTGCGCAGCTGGAAGATGTTGTCGATGTCGGTCTGCAGCTGAGTAAACAGCTCGCGTCCCTGACGTCGGGTGTAGATCTCGCTCAGCCCATCGAGCCCCTGCTCCAGCGCGTTGGCTGCACTGTTCAGCTTGTCGTAGACACCGTTGTCGGCACCCCAGTTGACGACCTTGGGGTTCTCTCCGGTGGGGAAGAGCTTGGCAACTGAGGCATTGAGATCTGTTACCGCGGTTCGAAAAGCGGTACGCGTATGTGCAATCACAGAAGTGACCAGCATTGGATGGACTCCATTCCCGTTTGTGCGCGCATTCCCGTCAGCGCGCAGTGGTGGAATGGTAGCTCCAACTGCGTGACGCGTGCGTCGGTAACCGGTACTCAGGGGCGCCCGGTTGCACCAGCCGCTCGCGGCGGGGGGAGCGGATTCCCCAGGGACCAGCCATATCTGACACGAGCGTCGTTCCGTCTAGCCGCAGGCTGCTTACAGGCTCGTTCGGGCGGCTTTCGCTGCGAAGCTCGAGGTAGCCGCGCCCTGCATCGAGTATCTGATAGGCGTGCTCAATTGTTGGAAGCGGAATACCCCAGGCAGACCCACGCATGGTGTATGTCGCGCGCCACGGCCCTGAACGCTCCAGCACACTGGTAAACGTGGTCGGGATACCGCCAATCCTCGTTTCCTCGTGCATTTCCAGCCTGTTTGGCGAGATCGATGTGATCCAGACCGCGCCGCTGGTCGGAACTCCTGGCAGCCCGGGGCGTTTGTACGTTGTTCCCGGCGGCACGACAACCATCGTTCCGGGGCGGAGCTCAGGGAAATCGAACATGCGCGGAACTGGCAGCTCGCGCGCTTGACTCGCGTCACGAGCAGCGGTGAGTGGTAACGGAACCGTACGCATGGCCGGATCATATCGGCGCATGCATCGCCACAGATGGTCCTACCTTGCAGGCCGCAGATCGATCCATCGTGATCGCCCTACGCTCGCCACGTACTCGGGAGTCGAGGCCTTCGCAGCTTGCCCCCGCATCTCATTGGCATCGTCAGAGGCACGGTCAACGTCAACACCGATACGCTTGCCGTCATGACGCGGATTCTTCAACCACAGCGGAGTGACGAAGTAGCTTCCTTCACCCTCGAGCACTGCGTACGTGCGAGTCGCGCCGATTGTCCCTCGGCCGGTCCGTGCAAGCTCGCTCGCTGCCATTACGGCCTGCTCGAATCCACCCGTTGCGCGAAACGTCTGTGACGGGTCAAGCGCGTCGAGCGCGGCTACCTTGTAGGTATTCATGTTTCCGATTGACTTGGAATAGCCGATTGACTTGGGCAATTCGAATGGGAACGCCTCAGGGGTCAACTTTGCCGGAGTCACACCACTCTGGAGCTGAGCCGTGGGAACGTAGCCATTGCCAAGCTTGGCGGGCGGAGTAACTACTGACGGGCTCATGCTGTGCGCCCCTCGGCCGGCTTCGTCACAATGGGAAAAACCTTGTCGCCGGAGTAGTAGCCGGCGCCATTGTCATTGGCCATGTTGAACAGTTTCGCCGCGATGGTTCTCACTGCCAGAATGGCCTGCATCGCTTCGGTTGAATCGCCGTGCCCAACGTTTCGCGCGTTATACATCGCCTCGGAGAGATCCATCTGAGCCTGGTTGTACTTCTCACCAGGACCGACATACGGGACGCTCGGGGTCTTGAGGCCGGTGATCTCTTCGATGACTGCATTTCCGGCTTTGGCCTGCTCCAGCCCTGCCATCATCGCCGAGTGAATCTTGCCGTCCCACCGTGGGGTGTGATTGCCAATGACGCTCGGCAGGATCTTTGTCCAGGCCGCATCCGCGGCATCGAATCTGTCATGCGCCCACGTCAGGGTCGCGCGATCGGGCGACGGTTGTGGTCGTGGGGGAATTGTTACAGGTGTGGGGGTGATCGTAGCCATGCAGGGACGGTAGCTGACCGTGGTGCTGGTGAGATCGCGCCGTCCAGGTCAACGGCCACTGTGGGCCCGCTTTTTGGCTCACGTTGGGACGGCGATCACTCGCGCTGGGTGACTGTCGCACGTACGATTGCACCCAATGCGGCGCGCCACACTGAGACAACGGATGACCGAAGTACGCGCGAATGTGACGCTGCTCGCGGCTGCGCTGCGCCATGAGCGAACTCCATGGGTGGCGAGGGTCGTCGTGCTTGCGGTGCTGGCCTATGCAGTCAGTCCGATCGACCTGATCCCGGACTTCATTCCGGTACTGGGGCTGCTCGATGATGCAGTGCTGATTCCACTTGGGCTCGCATTGGCAATCCGACTCGTTCCGGCCGAGGTACTCAACGAGTGCCGATCAGACAGCGGGGCGCCACCCCGAATTACGGGACCGATCGGACTGGTGCTGATCATCGGAGCGTGGGTTGCATGGGCGACGATCGGCATCGCTGCAATTCAGCGCATCTTCTGATCGTCGCCCCTCGATGCGCCCTCTGAGACTATCGCGAGATATACGAATTCCAGCTGGTGGAAGACCAGCTCATCGACCAGTACGGCTTATATGGCTCATACGGCTCGTATGGCTTGTATGGCTCATACGCCCGGTAGGGCTCGTACGGTTTCGGTCCGCGAGACGGAAGTGATGGGCCTCCGTGGGCACCCTCAACGAATGCCACCGCGTCGCCGGCCGTGTCGCGAAAGAAGCCATTGTGAAGAAAGCCGATCGTCGACGAATTGAAGACGTGCTCCCCATTGATCCAGGCTTTGACGTTGCCGCCCGAATCCCGCACGAGGTCGCCATCGAGCCAGGCTACCGCCGATCCGCCCTTGTCCCAGATCGGGATCATCGAGGCAGACTCAACTGCCTGGTCGCGCGCAGCTGTTGCATCGGACCTCAGAAACCGACCGGCCATGGTCGATGCATCGATCCGCTGGGTCGGCGCTGCACCGTGACCTTGTTGCGGCATGACGTTGGGCCGCGTAGAAATAGAAGTGATCATTGTCCGACTCCATTCCCGGCCGGGCCCTCAAATGGAATCCACTGCTGCCCTGCGACGACCGCGACAACGTCGCTGGTCAGCGGCCTCCACGACACGCCTAGCCGCTCGGGCATTCGTTCAGCGAACCAGCCGTCCGCATTTTGCAGGGGACCGAAGTAGTAGCCACCGTCGCCGTCGCGCAGAACAACCTGGGCGGGCGGGCCGCCCCGCTGAACGCTGACGCTGCTGGCGAGCCGCGCACCCATGACGGCCGCTTCAATGGATTGCGCGTGCTGCAGCGTTCTGCGATC
>CAYNNW010000253.1:0-3731 GCA_964398435.1 uncultured Gaiellales bacterium
GGAGTTCGGCACGCTTGAGGCGGTGCTCAATGACATCGGCAGGGTCAGTGGAACCAAGCGCCGTGAGAACCTTGCTGCCCATGCCGAGCAGGCGCGATTTGCCCGTGACGAGCTGGCGACCATCCATACGGAACTCGAGCTTGACGTTTCGATAGATGACCTGCGATCGACGCCGATGGATGCGGGGCGCCTGGCGGCCCTGCTCCGCACGTTCGAGTTTCGAACCCTGGTTCGGCGTGTCGAGGAACTGCAAAGCGCACCGACCGCGGGCGTTGTCACTCCCCCCGCATCAGATATCCGTGGAGATGGCCCTGCACAAGTCGCAGGCTTCGTGCCGGCCGACGTTCGGGCAGCCCTCACTGACGGAAGCGCTGCCTCTGACGATGCCGAAGGGACTGCAGCCGACGTCGAAACACTGCGGCCAGTGCGGGCCGCACGACTGCTCAGCGTCCAGGAGCTCGTCAGCCGCATCTCGCACCTCCCTGCAGGCCAGGTGACACCAATCCTTGTTGAGATCGCCGATGACACACAGCCCGCGGGAACGGCCGGCGGTCGCAGACTCCCCGCGTCAACCACGGTACGGATCGCGTGCGAGCTGCGGGAAGAGCCTCCGGATGGCGGATCTGCGGAGCCGTGGGTTGCCGTTGCGGTCGGGTCGATCTCGTCACTGAGCGGCATCCTGGCCGACCGAGCCATCGCCACCTGGGATGCGAAGGCGATTCCCGGACAACTTGGTGCGCTCGATGGTGACGGGAACCTTGTTGATGATCTGATGCTCGCGGCCTATCTGCTCGAGCCCTCTCGACGAACGTGGCTTCGCGGCGAAATCATTGATGAGGCGTCCGTAGTGCCATCGCTGACAGCAAGTATCGAGGATCAAGAGCAGGTGCGGATTGCCACGCACGTCGCCGCGTTGTCTGATACTGCGGAGCGGCTGCGTGAGCGGTTGGATGAGCGGGGAATGCTTCGGCTGTACCAGGACGTCGAGCTGCCGCTTGTGCGCGTGCTTCGATCGATGGAGCGAACCGGAATACGACTCGATACGTACCGACTCGGTGAGATTGCAGCGAAGGTCTCAGACCAGCTGAGCGAGCTGCAGGAACGCGCCTACACGCTCGCTGGGCACGAGTTCAATCTCGGATCGCCAAAGCAGCTCGCCGAGGTACTGTTCGAAGAGTTGAAGCTGCCTGCACAGCGTAAGGGCAAGACCGGGTACTCAACCGACGCTCGAGTGCTGCGCGACCTGCGTGACCTGCACCCATTGATTCCCGTGATTGAGCAGTATCGCGAACTGGCCAAGCTCAAGAACACATACCTGGATGCCCTCCCGGACCTGGTTGATGCGGCAAGTGGCCGCGTGCACACAACCTTCAGTCAGGTCACCGCTGCAACCGGTCGCCTGTCGAGCGTCAATCCAAATCTTCAGAACATTCCCGTTCGTACTGCGGTTGGGCGGGAGATTCGTAGTGCGTTCATTGTTGATGAGGGCAACCTGTTCGTATCGTGCGACTACTCGCAGGTAGAGCTGCGGCTGTTGGCACACGTCAGTCGCGAGCCGCGACTGATGGATGTCTTTCGGCGGGGCGAGGACGTTCATCGGGCAACCGCAGCAGAGGTTGCCGGAATTGATCCCTCAGAAGTCACTCGCGAACAGCGCAGTGCAGCCAAGGCGATCAACTTCGGGATCATCTACGGAATCAGCGCATTTGGTCTTGCCCAACAATTGCAGATCAGTCGCGAAGAAGCCAAGGAATACATCGAGCGGTATCTCGGGCGATATCCGTGCGTTGCAGACTTCATCGAACGCACTGTTGAGCATGCGCGAGGTACCGGCTGGGTTGCAACTCTGATGGGGCGACGGCGGCAGATTCCCGAACTGAGATCGAGGACACCCCACACTCGACAGCTTGGCGAGCGATTGGCGGTCAATACTGTATTGCAGGGCAGCGCTGCCGACATCATGAAAGTTGCGATGATCTCAGTGCATGCTCGGCTGCGAAGAGAGCTCCCGGGTGAAGCACGTATTGCCCTTCAGATCCACGACGAACTTCTGGTCGAAACCGGCAAGGAACACAAGGCCGCAGTGGCTGCGATTCTTCGCGAAGAGATGACCGCTGCCTTCGAGACCGATCCACCACTGGTCGTCGACGTCGGAACCGGTACGACCTGGCTCGACGCGCACTGAATCAGCTGTTGGAAAGCACCAGCAGCAGGACCAGAACGAGGCATGCGAGTACGGCAATCGCCGATGCAATCAAGACCCCGCGTCGCTGGCTGGGCTGCACTGCCATCGGGGCTGGAGAGTTGTCAGCTGCCGCTACCGCTGCCGCTGCCGCTGCCGGCGACGGTGATTGCGGAGTGGCCCTCTCCGATCGCGGGATACCGAGGTCAATGGTCTCACTGGCCGTCAGGTGCACCTCGTTGTGCGTGTCGGCGTACTGGGTCAGATGCGTCTCGATCACGTCCCCCAGTTGCAGGAAGACCTGCCGCGCAAGCCGTGCATCCGCAGTTGAATCGCCACCCGGCGTATCGACTGCAATTGAGACCGTGTCCGGGAGCTCGACGGCAATCCAGGCAATCGCCGTCGTTGGCTGGCCAGAATCTTCGCCGCGAATTCCCATGCTGAGCGAATGCCAGTCAGCCTGCAACGATGCCATTGCAACACTCGGCTCGATCTCGGTGCCGTCGACCGTGACCCACGACCAGTTGAACGCGGGCATACCGGCAAGGAAACGGACGAGTCGCTGGACCTGCTCAGCGCGGTCGGCGCGTCCGGGCAGCGCACCGCTCTCTTCCGTGGTGCGACGGGAGCGGGGATCAGCTGCATCGTCGGCAGCCCATGACAGCACCCGAACCACCTGCGTCATGATCGTCCCCTCAGCGTGCGAACAGCCGGCGTCATCTGGCGGCGTGTCATCGGTGGTGTACTGGGGCGGAATTCATCGATCGTATTGTGCCATCCCTGGCGGATGGCCGCGTATTGAATGTGGCCCCGTGCGTGCTCGCGTATACTCACGCGCACCTGTCAAACGACCGGGTCACTGCGCGTGCGCGCAGGCCACAGACCCGAAACCTATCCGGAAAGCCACAACGACCTATGAGCACCACCACCGAAATGCCCGCAGTCACCGAGAAGCCCGCCGATCTTGCCGGCTGGATCGAGGTTGAAGGCGGCTGGGTTCCCGACTACGAAGCCAACCTCCGTGACGTCAACGAAGGGGAAGTCGTAACGGGCATCGTCGTTCGCATCGACAACGACGAGGTGCTGGTCGACATCGGCTACAAGAGCGAAGGCGTGATCCCCGCCAACGAGCTCTCGATCCGCCGCAACGTCAATCCGCGTGATGAGGTCGAGTTCGGCGAAGAGGTCGATGCGCTCGTTCTGCAGAAGGAAGACGCCGACGGTCGCCTGATCCTGTCCAAGAAGCGTGCCCGCTTCGAGAAGGCATGGCGCCGCATTGAGGCTTCTGCCGAGGCTGGCGAGATCGTCACCGGTCGCGTGATCGAGGTCGTCAAGGGCGGCCTGATCCTGGACCTCGGTGTTCGAGGCTTCCTGCCCGCATCGCTGGTTGACATCCGGCGTGTACAGGACCTCCAGGAGTTCATGGACACAGACATCAGCTGCAAGGTGATCGAGCTGAACCGTTCTCGCAACAACGTGGTGCTCAGCCGCCGCGCCGTGCTTGAGGACGAGCGACGCGAGGTGCGACAGCGGATTCTCGACTACCTGC
>CAYNNW010000253.1:3741-4118 GCA_964398435.1 uncultured Gaiellales bacterium
CGGGTCAGCTCGTCGGCGACGTGGTTGAAGGCAAGATCAGCAACATCGTCGAGTTCGGCGCATTCCTCGACCTGGACGGCATCGACGGTCTGATCCACATCAGCGAGCTCAGCTGGAGCCACGTCAACCACCCGTCCGACGTGATCGAGATCGGTCAGTCTGTCAGCGTCAAGGTGCTCGACATCGATCGTCAGCGTCAGCGGATCAGCCTCGGACTCAAGCAGACGAGCGAGGATCCGTGGCAGAAGGTACTCAACGATTACGCGGTCAACGATCAGCTCGAGGGCAAGATCACCAAGGTCGTTACCTTCGGTGCCTTCGTCGAGCTGTTCCCCGGAGTCGAGGGGCTTGTACACATCAGTGAGCTCAGCTGGGAG
>CAYNNW010000254.1:0-4115 GCA_964398435.1 uncultured Gaiellales bacterium
CGTGCGCCGGCCTCGGTCTCGCCATCGACGGCAGGTCAGCTGCGTACCTTGCAGGGTGGGCGGAGAAGCTCGGCGTCGAGGCGCTTCGCAAGAACGCCCATCTCATCGACTCGCTCGCAAGGCAGATCGAGGATGCCGCGCTCGCCGTCGACCGACTGCTTGCAGCTGCCTGAGCGGAAACAAACACGACCCTCGGCGTAGTGCGAGAACTGCTCGTTTGACCTCCTGCTGTCTTCGACGGATTGCGGTTCAAACGGAAGCGCTCGTTTCCGTGTCGTTTGTGCCGGCGCAACTCGAACGAACCAATGTCCTTCGACGTGATGTCAGGTTCGACAATCGACGTGATCTGAGACATCCGCGATTTCGCTGGAAGCAAGTGTCGACCGACCGATGCTCTCGTACTACGACGGTCAGCTACGCTGCCGACCACTGGCGAGCGCGCATCGCGTCCGCCAATCGATGCGGCGCGATCTTGGCGATGTACCGCTGAGTGACCACGAGCGAACTGTGCCCTAGTTGGGCGGAAACTGTGGCAAGGTCGAATCCCTCAGCAACCATTTCGCTGGCCATCGCGTGCCGGAGCGAATGGCAGGACAGTCGCTTCTCAACGCCCGCTCGTGCCGCCAGCCGCTTGATGACATCGCGCGCGGACTGCTGGTGCATCGGCTCGCCGATTTTGCCCTTGGTGATTGAACAGAACAGCGGGTCGCGTCCGTTGAGACCGAACGTCTTCCGGCGAGAGATCCAGGATTCGACAACCGTCAAGGCAGCATCGTCCACACCAACGATTCTCTGCTTGGAGCCCTTGCCGCAGCGGACATTGATCGTGCCCGCATCGAAGTCGATGTCAGTCGGTCGTAGGTCGAGGGCTTCCTGGATGCGCAATCCGGCACGGTATAGAACAACCAGCAAGGCGCGATTTCGTATTCCGGACGGCGACCGCCGGGAGCAAAGCCGCAGAATCGCGTTCATCTCGTCCCGGGTCGGAACCTCGACTGGGAACCTCAGCCCGGCGTTGGAAGGGACGTAGTGGCTCATTCAGTGACTCCTCGGCGGTCGATTTCGCGTGTCGCTGAGGTTGTATAAGACTTCCTCAGTGATTTCGACGGTCCCCGACACGGCGGCCGAGTTGTCGAATACGTTCTCAGCGATTCGAGCGATCCATCGGTCGACCTGAGGGCCAGCTCCAACGACGGCTACTGCTCGTCCATTATTGCTTCGCCTTGCCCCTTGACCCAGTCACCGGCCTCGTTGACTGTGACCGGGTACTTCCACGGCGGGCCACCCCGGTCGGCGTAGATCGTGCAACTCCATTCGGAGCCGGAAATGTCGAGCGCGGACTTACTGCACTCGACGCTGGCAATACCGTCGCCCTCGTCCTTGATCTGCTCCTCAAGTTCGGCCTGGGAGATGCGCGGTTCGACAACCTTCCCTGCGACCCAGGTCCCCGCAGCGATGAGCCCGAAGATCACGACGAGCACGATGAAGGCGATGTTCATGCGTTCGTTCATCTTCCGCCGAACCTCTCCCATCTCCTTGTCCTTGATCTGATGGGCGCGCCAGAACGCATGCCCAAGGGTTAGGACGCCAACACCGAGAAGACCCAGCGCGCCTCCGGCCGGAAAGCCGCTTGCTGCGTTCTGCTTCATACCTACGAGACCGCCGACCAAAAAGGCGAGGCCGACGATCATCCGAATGCCGAGCTGTCGGCGCTCCGCGCCACGGTTGGCAGCGGTATCGAACACGTGACCGCAGTGCTTGCAGACGTTGGCAGCAGCTTTCACGTCCTCGGCGCATGCGGGACACACCTTGGTGTTGCCGTGGTTGCTCTTGGGATCGGTCATAGTCCCTCCACAAGTTCGGAGACGGTGATGTCGAAGGCGCGTGCCAGGTCGACGAGCCCGTACAAGGTCGGCACTCGATTCGCGCATTCCAGATGACCGACCCAGGTCCGGTGCTGGCCGTGTTCCAATGCGAACCGGTCCTGGCTGAGTCCAGTTGCCAAGCGCAGTTCTCGGACGCGAGCCGCGAAATGCTCGCGCACAGCCTGTTTTTCGTCCTCGTCGAGCGCCATCGTCACCGTATGCTGGCGCGAGTGCCGTCGACTCGGCTACAGGCAACGCGCAGGCGGACAGATCGCCAGCAGACAAGTCGGCACGGGTGGCGGAGAACGGTGTCCATACTAGGGCCATCGGCTCGTAGTACGAGCCTCTGCAACGGGACGCGTTCGAGCGACCGATCAGTGTAGCGCGCTCACCGCCGAATGGAAGACCGCTAATAAGTGATCGGTGTTCAAGCGACGCGAGATTGGCCGCTTTTCGTGCGGATGACACTCTCAGCGAGCATCGAGGCTACGGGATCGCCTACTCCGGCAGCGTGAGCGACAGCCGCTCCGCCGCAGCACGGAGGCGCTCGTCTGACCACGTCAGGTGTGTGACCTCTGCTTGAGATGGGTCGAATGGAAGCGGTGGCACGAACATCGCCCAGCACTCGTACTGCCTGTCGAGGCGGCTCTCGTAACGGATGCCACAGCACGCATGATGGTCGTGGGCCTGGCTGAGGTCGTAGTAGTGACGTGCAACTCGGCGCGTGATGCGCCGGTCCTGCGTCATGAGCACCCCGCGGTCGAATCGATCAAGCCCGCAGTTTGCCGGCACATCCGGAATGGCCGCGTTGAGCGCCGCGTGAGTCTTGGCGTCGTCAACGTCGATGAAGGTGCGGTCGGCCGGTACTGCGAAGTGAGCAAGCGCCCGGCCGTGGATGTAGTCGGCCGGCACGACTCCCGAGACCAACTCGAAGTCGGCCCCGTCGTCGGGCTCCTCGTCCATGAAAGCGTCGATGCGGGACACGACGTCAGTCGGTCTGAACATCGCTAGAGTCTCAGCAAAGCACGCCTCGGGCGACGTGGCAGCGTACAGCGTCGAGAACTCGCCGTTCGCGTCATCCCAGCGGTTCGTTTCGAGCAGTGGCACACCCTCGTCGACGAGCCGCTCGGGTGTCGGAGGGATGTCGACCGGATCGGGCAAGCGCCCAACCCGCCACAGGCCGTCCGCAGGCGGTGGAACGGTCGCGGAGAGCGCCTCGCTAATCTGCGTCAACGAATGCTCGGGCCGCCCGGAGGACCGCCTTCGCATCTTGCTCATGAAGCCTGTCCGCGGGGGCTTCGTCATGTAGCTGCGGGTTCGCTCCGAGAAACCATGCGCGTATCGTAGCGTCACTCTCCGTCGGCTGGAGCGTCTCAACGACCTGGTACAGGTCGCGCAGCCGGCGCTCGGCATCGTCGCGCGGCGTCTGACCGGACGCCCAGCGGCCGACCTGCTTGGGCTGGCTAACGCCGACGCAGAAAGCAGTGAGGCGCTGGCCAAGCGTCTCCTGGAGCAGGCGGGCGACGGTGTGGATGTCCTGCTTCGTGGCGAGCCTATGTGCGGTGGTCATGCTGCTCCTTCCTCGCTGTCGAAGCGGATCGGTTCCACTGTACCCCGAGGTGTCCTTCTTGAACACCCCGGTCTGTCCCTTCTATCGGGAGCCTCAAGGAGCCTGTTTCATCCCCTGAATGACCCCTAGATGGGTTCTGTATCGGCACATTATGCTGGAAACTTGAGTCCGGCGCTCCGGCAGCCGATGTAGTAGCTAACAACAAAGGCCCCCCGGCGTCGTGCCGAGGGGCCCTGAGTTCGCTGTTCTACATGGTTGCGGACCTGCTGTTGACGGAGCCTGGTCCTGTCTCACAGAGGCCGGGGTGCCGCGCTCTGCAGCGCGCGGTCCCCTTGTCACCCCATTGAGTTGCTTAGCGCCGCGTTAGCGGGCCAGCAGTCGGCGGGCCCGGAGGAGCACCACGCGCCAGAGCGGTGGGTCCTTGGGCCGTTCGACACCAGGCGGCAGGATCAGCATGGCTGACGACCTCCGTGTTGGTGATGGATTCGGACCGATCCGAAGACCGGCAGCGACATGGACCTGCCCGCTTGGCCGTGCCCTCAGGAGCCGGTCAGACATGAAAGGCGCGAGCTGCCCAAGGCGCTCGCAACCCAGCGTAATCACGCCATCGGATGACGTTTCCCCTGCATCGGAGCGATTTCGGCCGGTCATCGGCGGCCAGATTTTCAGGCAGATTCGGC
>CAYNNW010000255.1:0-4101 GCA_964398435.1 uncultured Gaiellales bacterium
TGCAGATGCGTCAGACAATCCGCCACCCAACGACGTGCGGCCCCACGCCGCTGATCTAGAATTCCGAATCATCGACCGTGAATCCGAGCCGCTCGTAGAAGCCGGCGGCCTCCGTACGCGCGTTGCACCAGACTACTCCTCCGCCTGCGTCGAATACGTGTTGCAGGCAGGCCGCGACCATCCAGCGACCGACCCCCCTGCCGCGGTAGTCGTGTTCGGTTGCCATGCCACGAAGCTGCCAGGGCAGGCCAGCGGCGGCCGCTACCGGAATCACCGAGTGCGGCTCGCGTTCGGGCGGGGCGACACGAAAGAGTGACGCGACCCCGACAACGTCGCCACCAAGCCTCGCGGCAATATGCAGAGTTGAGGGATCACCGTCACCGTCAAACCGGGCGTACTCAGCAGCCAATTCCGGGCGCAGCACGCGTTGACGAAGGGGTAACAGATCCGCCAGCGGCGATTCGCCTATCTCAAAGTGATATCCGCTCATTGCTGATCGGCGAGGTCGGGAATCAGTGGAACGTGTTGTTCCGTTGTTACGCCATTTCGATGATTTTCAATTCGAACCAACTCTGCCCACATTGCCGTCCCGGTCAATTCGAGCACGACGTACTGCGCAACACTTGCGCAGAATGACAGCGCAACGTAGATCGCGACAATTACTGCCGATCCCGAGATCTGAGCCGCAATCGAAAGAAATCGCATCGGCAATCCAAGCGCCGCTCCCATCAGCACCGATTGCAGTGCAATAACACCGAATGAGGCTAGACGCGCGTTCCCAGTCAGGATCCACGAGCGACGCAGGCCCGCCATGACGCCACGATCTTCCGCAATCCAAACGGTCGAGGTGCAGGCAAGTCGCGTCAGCAGATACCAGCTGGCACCGACGCCTGCCGCCAGCGCCGCAGCGCATCCGATCAGTGCAATCAACGTCACAGCCGGGTTGCCGGCCTGAATCGCCGCCATCGCCAACCCAGCAGCCGGAAGTGCAACCAGGAACACCGGTGCCATCCCGGCAAGTGCCTTGAGCCAGTACCCCAACGTGAGCCGCCATACACAGTGCATGCCATGTCGAAGTGCAATCACCGGATCGGGATCGCTGCCGCGAAGCCGGGTCGTTCCCGATTGGACTGCCACCGCAACAATCAGCGACCAGGAGACGGTGCAGGCAGCCGCCGCCACACACGCAGCTACGCCAATCCGAATCAACCCGACCAACGTCGGATGCTCGAATTGGTAGACGATGGCACCGAATCCGTAATTGCCACCGAACCATCCCCCCGCAATCAACCAGGCGCTCGCGGCTGCCACGACAATGATCGCGATCGCCCACATCGATGCCAGAACCACTGCGCCGACAGCAACACGGGACAGCCGCCAGGCTGCAACGATCACATCGAGGAAGGCAAACTGGGCGGTCGGCGGCGGTCGCCACGGTCTGATCAATTGATCACTCACCGGCTGGTGATGCCCGTCGCGAAGCGGGGATACACCTCCTGTGGCGGGAGCGGGCGCTACCATTCACTGCAATGGATCGTGTGCCTTCCCCCCCACCGATCGGCCGGCATGGTGCTGCGTCGTTCGCAGCAATTGACGTTGAAACCGCCACCAGTCGTGGCAACAGCATCTGCGCCATCGGTGTTGTTGTGGTCGAACACGGTGACGTGTCACTTCGCCAACACTGGCTGGTACAGCCGCCAGACAATGTCTATGCGCGTCGCAATATTGAGATTCACGGAATTGATCCGGGCATGACCGAATCAGCACCGGACTTCGCGCGCGTGTGGCGCGAAGTCCATTACCTGGTTGGCGATCGCCCACTCGTTGCGCATAACGCATCGTTCGATGTATCGATGCTGCGAGGAACAGGTCAGTGGGCCGGAGTTCGACTTCCTGACAATGAGTGTCACTGCACCGTCAAGATGGCACGACGTGTCTGGCGCGACCTGCCACGGCATACGCTTCCAGTGGTCGCCTCATCGCTTGGGATTTCGCTGAACCACCACGATGCCCTCAGCGACGCCGAGGCGTGCGCCCGAATCGCATTGGCCTGTATCGATGAGACGGGCGCCGCCGGCCTGCGGGATGCCGCCGACCGGCTTGGCCTCCGCCCGTCGCCCCTTACCGATGCGGTGGCTGCAGCCGGCTGAGCCGCTGCGCCAGGCGCTCGATATCGTCCGGCACATCAACATCCGTGGGCCCGTCGTACGTCTGCGTCGGCGCCACGAAGTCGGCATGCGCAGAGACGAATTCGTGTAACCCGGCGGCGGAGCCGCCAAGAAGCTGCTGCCGGGCGCGGTCGAACTGCGCTCGTGGAAGCCAGACCGGGTGCGGCGCATGCTGCCGGTCAACAGCGACGATTGCCGCCGGATGCCGCTTCGCATGGCTCAGAACGGGAGAAAGGTCCCGCGCTGCAATCGGGTCGTCGCCGAGCACGATCGCAACGCCAGCGGCATCCTCTGGTCCGGCACTCAGCGCGGACAGGATCGAGACGCCGATACCGCGGTCGGGCCTGTCGACCCGAACGATGATCGGTGCGCGCCCCGCCCACTCACTCTGCACCACCGCCGAGACCTCATCGTCTTCGGGGAGAGCGAGCACGATCGTGGCGTCTGGCACTGACTGCCGGACCGTCATCAACGTCCACTGGATGAGCGGCCGTCCAAGCACCGGCTGGACAAGCTTGGGGCGACCCGACCCCATCCGGGTGCTGCTCCCGGCGGCCAGGATTGCAACAACGGGCCGTGCCACACCGTGCCCAGAACCGACATCGCCGTTCATGACCCGCTCCCACTTCGTCGCGATGAGCGAATCGGGCCATCGGTTCGGCTCAACGCGTTCCCCTCTCGGCCGTACCAGCTGGCCACGATCTCAGCCACTACCGACAGCGCGATCTCGGGCGAGCGGCCGCCGCCCAGATCCAACCCTGCCGGCCCTCTGAGCCGGCCAAGCCGTTCCGTCTCAACGAGCGTCGCAAGCTCAGCCCGTCGCTCTGACTGCACGGCGCGCGAGCCAACGAGACCAACGTAGAACGCATCGGACTCCAATGCCCGGGCGAGCGCGGGGATATCGATGCGACCATCGTGGCTTGCAGCGACGACTGCGGTTCGTGAATCCGGCATTCGATCTTCCAGGGCGATATCGGGCCATGCAGCAACAAAGATCTCGGGCGGCACGCCGCTTGCAACGCGCGCACGCCATGCCGGTCGAGGCTCGATGACCGCACAACGCCAGCCGAGCCCTCGAGACAGTGAAAACAGTGCATCGGTGATGTCGCCCGCGCCGGCGATCATCAGCAGGGGAGGTGGTCCGATACGCTCGAGACAGCGAACCGCTGACCCGCCTGCATCCCACACGATGCGATCACGGTCGTCGGATTCACGCTGTTCGCGAACGTCGATGTCTGTGCGCACCAGCATCTCGCCGTCGCCCGCCCGGCGCCACGCACGCTTCAGCTCATACCCGCACCCGGCGTCGTGCAGGTCGCACGCCTGACGAAGCGCATCGCGCAGCGTCGGGTCCACACGCTCGATGACGACGGTCAGGAGCGAGCCGCACGCAGGAGCGACGTCGTCGGCATCCGGCCCCAGGATCACAACTCGAGCCTGTCCGTCCGCTGGCCCATCGCACACCTGCGCCGCAGCAAGCAGCACAGCCGCCTCGGCGCAGCCACCGGTTATCCCCCCGGTAAATGCCCCGTTGGGCCCCACTGCAACTGTCGCACCGATGCCGCGGGGAGCGCTGCCCTCGGCGTGTACCACGGTTGCCAGCGCACACGGTTCGCCGGCCTCGATCCAGCGATCCACTGCGGTCATGACCTGCTCACGCACTCCCATCAGCCTGGCATCTACCCGCGAACGGGCGCGCGCACGCGTCGCGCACGCGTAGGATGCGCCGCGTGACATTTCTCCAGCCAAGATCCCTCGACGAGGCCCTCGAACTCCGCGCCGCCCATCCGGACGCGGTCGTGATCGCAGGCGGCACCGACCTGATGGTCGCCGTCAACTTCGATCGGAAGCGGCCGGAGACGCTGCTCGACCTGTCCCGCGTCGCGGAGCTCACGCTCATCGGCACCTCATCGCCACATGCCGGCGTCGCCGG
>CAYNNW010000256.1:0-3588 GCA_964398435.1 uncultured Gaiellales bacterium
GTGATCACCGTACGGTTCTTGACGGACACGACCATGGCCGTGTCGTCGAGAAGCACGAGTGCGTCACGACTTCCCTTTGCTTCAGCCCGATTGACTGCTGATTCGAGGCGCAGAAGCTGGGGTTCACCCAACTCAATTCCCCGCTGCTTCAGTCGAGCTGTCGCATGGGCACTCCAGCGAACCGTGATCTCGGATGTCGGTGCCTGTGGCGTCTCTGGCGCCACGGGTGCCGGTGCAACCTGTTGGGCGACCTTGGTGCGCAGAATGTCACCGAATGTCTGCCCCTCACGGGTCTTTGCAGGTGTGTCAGTACGTGCCGGACCAGCTGGTCCGGAGGGCCCTTCGGGTCGTGTTACTCCAACCTGCGTCGGATCGATGCGATCAGGAACTGCCATGTTCCTCACCGAACCTCGACGACGTTGCCTGGGGCAACTTTGGTTCCGTCAGACATGATCAGTGACAGTACGCCGCCTGCTGCAGAAACACTCTGCACCTGGCCACCTCGAACGATCGCTCCATTCGCACCGAGGTAATCCACGGTGTGACCGATCAACGAGATGCTCTGGCCGAATGACGATGCGAACTGCATCGATTCGAGCGAGCGGGCCATGTTGGTCAGCTGCTCTACCGAGCTGAACTGAGCCATCTGCCCCATCATGTCCTTCTGATCCATTGGATCCGTTGGGTCCTGGTTTTTCATCTGTGCCACCAGCAGCTTGAGGAACAGTTCCTTCTGTTCGGCCATATCGATGGCAGAGCTCGACAGTGGTGTCGATCCGGAACTTCCCGTTGCAGTTGTGCTGGCGACCATATGTTCACCTCCTCTGGTGGTCTGTCTGTTCGGCTCCCCGAACCGGAGCGGGCGGGTGCCCGGTCCGGTCCGTGGTGCCATATGTCCATTGCTGCTAGATGAGGACGCTTACGTTCCCATCGTGCAGGTCTTCAGGATCGATCGTTCGATCGTCCCCGGTGCTTGCGCCGTCAGCGAGTCCCGCAACTGCGGCTGGGCCGCTGCGTCGGGATCCCGCCGGCTCGCCCATACCCCGTGCGGGGCTTCCCTGAGCGTCACCGCCGCGCACGTCGACGGTGAATTCCTGGATGGTCAGGCCCTGCTCCTGCAGGGTTCGCCTGAGTTCATCCGTGTTCTGCTGGAGCAGTCGACCGGTTTCAACGCGGTCGGCCACAACCGTTGCTGCAACGGTGCCGTCACGAACGGTCATCTGGACCGTTACGTCGCCAAGCGAGCGAGGTCGCAGGCTCAGCTGGACTTCGCTGCCACCTGCTGCATGGCTCAACCTGAGCCGAGCCGACAGCTGGTCGGCGATGTTCTCGATTCGCGCCTGAATGGCACGAGCGAGTCCGGCCGTCTGGGCAACGTCGCTGGCACGCGATGCAGCTGTCGTGAGACCGTCGACCCGAGTTCCGCCGACGCTGTGTGTTGTTGGCGGTTCAACCGACGGCTGAGCAGTGTCGGGGGCCGCGGTGGCAGCGGCTGTGCGTGCCTGTGCCGAGACTCCCTCTTCTGCGGTGGCGGATGCGCGAAGTGTTGGTGCGCCACTCTGTGCCGCCCCGGTGTCGCTTCGCTGCCCGCCCTGATCGCCGTCGCCCGTCGTTGTGGTGTCGGGCGCGTCTGCATTTCCGACAACCACTGTCGACGTTGACTGGACTGTTGTTGGAGTTGGAGTTGGAGTCGACGACTGTGTCGTCGGCGCCTCGCCCGTACCACTCGCCGAAGCTGCAACCGCTGCCATTGTGGAAGCGGCGTCGCCCGGGGCGAGCACCGCAGCTGCTGCCGGTGTTGTGCTGGTGCCTGCTGGTGCACCGTGTGCCTTGACCGGATCACCAACTGTTGTACCTGTGGCCAGATGTGCTGGATCGGTTCCCTTCCCTGTTGCGACCGGTGTGCCGGCCGTTGGGAGCGGAACCTCTCCCTCTGCTCCAACCATCCGTGCCTGCACGGCGGCACCGGCGTTCGACGCGACGGATCGGGCCGGGGCCAGATCTGATGCGTCCGCACCGGCATCACCGACTGGGGCCATTGGTCCAGCTACTGAGGACGGCAGTCGCGTGGACTGGCCATTCGCGCCAGTCGCAGCTGATCCGTCTTCGGTAACCTCCGTTGCCGTCGGTTGTGCAGCACTTCCTGTCAGTCCGTGAACGACACGCGCAGTTGTCGAAGCGTTCGATTCGGCGAGTGCCTGTTGGGCCTGCTCGCTTCCTCGAGGACCACCGGCCACTGCGGCCGGGGTGTGCGACTCAGACGTTGCCTGATGCGATGCCTGTGCACTTCGATGTTCGACGCCCCTGGAACCTGCGGAGTTGCTGCCGTTGCCACGAATGGCGTCGGCCTCTTCGCCGTCAGAGTCACTCGGGACCACGCGTACCGTTGCCGCTCCACCATCGCTGTCATCGGCCGCTGCTTCGACCGGTGCTGCCAACGGTTCTTCAACGGCCGCGGCCGCAGAAGCCCCATCTGCTTCACCGGACTGCAGTGCCGCTGCCATTGCGGTACCTGCCAGGTCGAGCACGGCTCCCGCCTGAGCGGTTGGCGTGACAGCTGGAACGACATCGGCCTCGGGCCCCGCAGGACCGGTCGACGTGGTCGTTGCAGTCTGGGACGTTGCCAGCGCGGCTGCCTCTGCGGACGGAGCCTGCGCTCCGTCGGGCTGTGCAGCTACCGACGTGTCCTCGGCGACTGGTACCTCAACGTCATCGCTCGAATCGACAGCGGTTGCCTGCTGTGTGGATTCAGATGACGTCTCGGTGGTGGTGGCGTCGGATTGGCGTGACTGTGTCTGCCGTCCTTCACCTGCCCGGCCGTTACCTGTCGAGCGAGCCGCGTCGGCCGATCCGGCCGCCCCGCGACTGTCTCGTCCATCGAGCACCGACTGGGCTCCTGTGAGGGCTTCGGCAAATGCGCCGTCTCCCCCACCTGCTGATGCACCCTGTGCAGATGCGGCTTCGACGCCGCCGGCACTGGATGCTGTGATCATTGTCTGTGGGATCATCGTTTTTCACCTCCTCTCGTTCAGTTACGGTGGTGGAAGGAATCCGCACGGCCGGTCGCGCCCCTCCAGATCACCTGCTGTGTTCGGCACATCTCAGTATGCGGACCCTCCGCCCTGCGTTGCGTACTGGCGCGTGTACTCGAGAACTCGGGTGACAGCGGTCTGGGTCTCCTTGTAGGGAGGAATACCGCCGTACTTCTTCACCGCATTGGGTCCGGCGTTGTAACCGGCGTAGGCCAGCCCCATGTCGCCGTCGAACATCTTCAGCAGGTTGCGCAGGAAGCGGGCACCCGCGTCAATGTTCTGGGCCGGGTTGAATGGATCAGTCACGCCAAATCCACGTGCCGTTGCCGGCATCAGCTGCATCAGCCCCTGCGCGCCGGCACTCGAGACAGCGTTGGTGCGAAATCCGCTCTCATTGCGAATGACGCCCTTGAGGAACGGCTCAGGCACACCGTACTTGGCTGACGCGCTCCGGATCATCTGGTCAATTTCTTCGGGAATTGACGGGCCTGATCCCGCTGGGGGAACGCCCGTTGCCGGCATCGTTGAGAACGCATCCGGATTGAACAGCCGCGCG
>CAYNNW010000256.1:3598-4083 GCA_964398435.1 uncultured Gaiellales bacterium
AACGGCAGCTGCGCGGGCGCTCTCGGCAGACGTATCAGGCTCGTCAACCGCGCTGGGATCGCTTGCCTCGGGTGCCACGGGTGAAATTCGCGATGGGCTGGTATCGACGGCTGTCGGTCCGGTACCAAAGCGGTTCTGAGCCGATGTCAGCGCCTGGTCGAACCCACGAACCTGTGGTGGAATCGCATTCGACACGAGCCCGATCTTGGTTCGAAGCTCGTTGACCCGTGCCAGGACATCGCCGTAACTCATCAGCGCACGCTCCGTCCACGACGGCGTGCGTCACCCTGACGCTGCGCTTGGGCCCAGCGCTGGCGCGCGGCCCGCAGGGTTGCGATCTCATCCAACTCGCGTGACTCTTCCGCTGCAATCTGCTGGCGGTGCTCGCTGCGCTGGCGCGCGGCGAGCTGATCCAGCAACTCGCGTCGCTGGTGCGCTTCGGACAGGCGGACCCGGATCCGAAGCAGCTCGTCCTCGTGCAGCTT
>CAYNNW010000257.1:0-4065 GCA_964398435.1 uncultured Gaiellales bacterium
ATTGCACTGCCATGGCAGTTTGTATTGCAGGCATGCACAGAAGCGGTACCTCGATGGTCACCCGATTGCTCAATCGCAGCGGATTGGATCTGGGACCCGAGCGCGATCTGCTGGGCGTAGCCGCAGACAACCCCGAAGGATTCTGGGAGCGGCGATCGTTCGTCTCGGTCAACGACGCGATCCTGACGGCCTTGCACGGTGGCTGGGATCTGCCGCCCGAGTTTCCTGATTCCTGGGAGACATCCGACGCGCTGTCGCAGCACCGAGCCGCAGCGCGGCAGCTGCTTGCCGATGGCGACAGACATGCCGACGGTTCAGCGTGGGGCTGGAAGGACCCACGGAATTCCTTGCTCCTGCCATTCTGGACGCAGCTGTCGCCCGACCTGGAGCTGGTCGTCTGCCTGCGCAATCCGCTGGAAGTTGCGGCCTCGTTGACGCGGCGCGGACACTCCTCCAGGCAATTTGGCGTGAACCTGTGGCTTGCCTACAACGAGGCGATTCTGCGCCACACCACACCCGAGCAGCGACTCGTGACCCTGTACGACTCGTGGTTCATCGATCCAACCAGCGAACTGCGACGACTGACTCGTCAGCTGCACCTGCCAATCGATGACGCCGGTATTGCAGCCATAGCTGCGGATGGTCCCAAGGCCGAGCTTCGGCATACCCGGGCGGGTCTTGAAGCCATGCTCGCAGCGGGCCTGCCTGACCGTGTAATGCAGGTCTATCTGACGCTCTATCTCGAGGCGGGATCAGTCGCTGCCGGGCAGCTGGAGCAGGAGGCCGGATCGGTCGATGCTGCCCGGGCACTGTGCGAGCAGCTTGAAATTCGCAGCTCGCTCGAACGCGAATCGCGTGCCGGCGCACTCGAGCAGCCGAGTGCGCAGCGCGGCCCCGACCCGCAGATTGCCCGCCTGGTCGCACTGCTCGCTGAGAAAGAGCGTGAGTTGGCGCAGCTGCGAGCTGCCTGAGGCCCCGGCGTGCGTCAGGCCGGTGAACCGGCATGTGGAACTGGGGCGTCGCCCTGGCTGGAGCGTCCGCCACCGTGGATCAATTCGGGCGCGCCCCGATCGGGATACGGAATCTCAATCGCATCGAAGTCGTGCGGAAGCACCGTGTACTCGAACAGCTCGCGCGCCTCAGCCAGCACCGACTTTGCGCGATATCTCGCCGAAACGTGCGTCAGTGCCAGCAGGCCGGCATTCGCCGCAACCGCTGTCAATGCAGCCTCGGCTGCGGTGGAGTGCCCCGTGTCGGCTGCACGATCGGCATCCTCGCTCATGAACGTTGCTTCGTGCACCAGCAGCGTTGCTTCGTACGCAGCATCACGCACTGATGAGCACGCACGCGTATCGCCGGTGAAGACAATCCGGCGGCCGGGCCGAACGTCGCCCACCACCTGCTCGGCCCGAATCACGGTGCCATCGGGCAGCACGGCGTCCTCGCCCCGCTGCAATGCACCAAACAACGGGCCCGACGGTATACCGAGCTGCTCGGCTGCCTCGACATCAAAGCGCCCGGGGCGATCGCGCTCACTCAGGCGGTAGCCACACGATGGCACCGAGTGGTCGGTCGCAAAGCTGTAGACGGTGTAGTCCTCGCCGGACCATGCGACATCACCGTCGCCGCACTCGACGACGTCCAGATCGTAGGGCAGTCGCCCAATCACCGGCGCGAGCGACGACAACAGGCGCGCCGTGCCGCGCGGACCAGCAATGCACAGCGGCGACGTCCGCTCGCGAAGGCCAAAAGTCTTGAGCATTCCCGGAATACCCAGCACATGGTCTGCATGGCCGTGGGTCAGCAGCACACAGTCGATCTCGGCCAGGCCACAGGAACGCATCAGCTGCCGCTGCGTGCCCTCGCCACAGTCCACGAGAATGCGCTCACCGCCGCGGCGAATCAGCATGCTGGACAGTCCGCGGCGCGCGGTTGGCACAGAGGCAGCAGTTCCCAGAAATACGACGTCGCAGTCCATGACGGGGCACTGTACCCCAGACTGTCAGTCGAAGCCGACGTGGATATGGTCAGCGTGGTCGCTCAGGGCGAACGATGGGCCGCCCAGTTCCCAGAGGCTGATCAGTTCCTTTGGCTGCATCGACTCGGGCAGGTTGAGTACATCGAGCAATGCGTCGTGCGTCACCGAGTCCGGCTGCTGATGGCCATAGATGTTGATGCCGTTCAGCTCGGCAATGTCCATCGCCTGCCCATACGAGTGCAGTGACACATTGCCTGATGCCGTGAACACGCCGTGACCGCTGGTCAGTGACGAGATCCGGATCGTATTGAAGCGGTTGGCAAGGAACTCCATCGTCACCAGCACGCGCGGATCGATGATTCCTGCCGCGATATCGCCCCGTCCTGCCTCGTAGATCTCGACGCGCTTGTCGGTCAGGACGCGCGTTTCGATCTCCTCGCGGGCATCATCGTCGTCCATGCCCTTGTGCATGGCTGTGGTGCCGAGTGCGCGGTAGTAGGCGCCGAGCAGACGAGCCTTGTCGCTCAGCTCTTTACCATCCTTGTCGTCGCCGAAATATGCGTTCAGCGCGGCGGTCATGTTCTTGTCGTCGGTCAGGTCGCCCAACATTTTTGCCACTGTGGCAAGACGGTCGGGCTCTGAGTCCTGGCTGACTTCTCCGTCGCCATCGCCGTCAGAGCCGAAAGTTGTCCACTGCTCCTCTGTCAGGCGGTTGCCCACGAAGTGTCCGGCCATCGGATCGCCCCAGCGTGAGTCGAGCCAGGCGACTGCTGCAACGTTCCACCAGTTGGCGCCGTACTGCTCGGACGTTGCCACCAGTTCCTGGACCTGCTCCTCCTTGAGCACGGGAATCTCGGGAATCCGGGTGTCGGGGTCGAACTTCGCGCGGAAGGTCGCTGCATCCTGGAATGCCGGAACGCTGACATCGGAATCGACATGAGCATGCTGCATGGCGCGGCGCCGCTCGCGGGCCTGCTCCTTCTTGATTCGCTCGGGCTTGGAGTGTCCGCGGGTCGAATCTGGCTTGGTTCCGCTACCACCGGAGGTTCCATGGTTGCCGTTGCCGCCCGTGCCGCCGCCGCCGGTGTTTCCGCCGCCAGTGTTGCCGCCGCCGGAGTTGCCGCCCGTGGTTGTATCCGAATCTCCACCGGTGTTCACACCGTCGTCGGATCCACCTGTATTGCCGGAATCGCCGGATCCGCCGGTGCCGTTGCCCTGGTCGTCACCGTTGCCGCCTGAACCGGCTCCTCCAGTGGTGTCGACAACGCCGTTATCGGTCTCTTCCTCACCGTCGTTGTCCGGGTCATTGGGGTCGAAGCCGCCCTGACCGTCGTCGGTGGGTGGCGGCGTCGGAGCCGGATCATCGGCCCCGGCATCGGGCGCCGGATCGGGCGCTGGGGCCGGATCGGGGGCCGCTGCCGGTTCAGGAGCTGGAGCAGGTTCAGGCTCGGGCGCTGGAGCGGGTGCCGGTGCCGGCGCATCAGCGACGCACTTGTCGTCATCGCCGGCCTGAGCAACTGCATGCGTGCCATCAGGGCACGTCTCTGGCGCGCTGTCGGCATGAACGGCCGTTCCACCAGTGGTGGCAAGGCCAATCGACAGCGTCAATAGCGCGAAGGCGGTGGTGAGTGTGCGTAGTTTGGTGCGATATGGAGTCTGCATCGTGCGTCTCTCCGTGACGGAGTTCCTATCGGCAGGAATGCCAGTGGAGTTGAGTACTTGAACGAAATGCAAGTACAAATCCTGTAAACATGCTGGATTCCCACCCGGTTTGAGCGCACTGCGCTCTCCCGTTGCCCCACTTGAGACACCCGCACCCCCACCGACTGGCGTCAATGAGGTAAGGACTTGGTGAACCTTTCGTGTGCAGCGCCTGCGCCGTGGCTTCCCAGTCCGTACAATCGACCGGTACACGCCCCTGTAGCTCAGTGGATAGAGCGTCGGCCTCCGGAGCCGGAAGCGTAGGTTCGACTCCTACCAGGGGTACTATGGGCCGCCCGGTGTGGCCCTCCGAGGTACGGAGTGCCGCGTGACCTGCGGCACTCGCGCGGTCCGGCGCTATAGTGAGACGTGCACGTGCGTGTGCG
>CAYNNW010000258.1:0-2765 GCA_964398435.1 uncultured Gaiellales bacterium
CGAGTGGTGCTGTCTGATGGTGGTCGCGTCGCTTTGGTCCGCCATACGTATGGGGATCGTCAGTGGTATTTCCCAGGTGGCGGTGTACATCGCCACGAGTCCGCAGCCGATGCGGCAATACGCGAGATCCGTGAGGAACTGGGCATCGCTCTTCGCCCGGAAGACCTAAGACTCGCTGGCATCTTCCATTCATCCCGGCAACACAAGAGCGATCACATCGTGATGTTCACCGCAGCCCTGACAACAGAGTCCTTCACCGTTTCTTCAGGTGAAATAGCCGAGGCTGGCGTATTTCACCTCGACGAGTTGCCCGCGCTCACCTCCCCGGCGACCCGCCGAAGGATTGAGGGTCTTGCATTGGACAGCGTCGTGCACGGCACCTGGTAGCACTACGTTCGACTACACCCGCGTGCAGGCGACTGCGACGACAAGAGCTCGCTCAGATCCACGCCGGCATCAGGCGGGCTCTGGACCGTCGACGTCGACCACCAGCGGCCCGCCACCTACGAAGACAAGCACGAACTCCTGCTCCTCCTCGACGGGGTTCACATCACGGTGCACAAGCCCAGGTGGCACGTGAAAGAAGCCGCCCGGTTCGACATCAACGTGTGATGCTCCACCGGGCCCGAACTCAAAGCGCGCACGCCCTTTCACGAGGTATCCAAACACCTCGCGGTCGCCGTGGTGGTGCCAACCGGTCGCTGCCAGCCCCTCCCCTGTGGCTCGTATCTGAATTGCGCGATCACTCTGAAAAGCACGCTCGCGGATTACGCCTGGGTATCCCGGTGCTGCAGTCAACTCGTCCCGACCGACTGACACAATTGTTCCGGTGTTGTTCATTCGTCAATTATTGCGCACCCACAGGACGTTCGACCGGCCCCCGAAACGAGCGAATATTCATCCGATCTCCCGCACACCGACCCAGCCCCAGATCAGACGTCCAACGGTAGCGAATCCAACCCAAGGTACTCGAAGTACTCGACGACCAACACCGACGATGGAACGAGCGGCGAACTCAGCTGGTCATCCCACACGCCATCGTGCGCCCTTCGAAACTCATCCGCTGTGGCATACCCCTCGCCACGAACAAGTCGAATATCGGGGGCTCCCCACGTCGTTCGTTCGACCTCAAGAAGTCGAACGAAACCATGTCTGATCCCCTGTGAATCAACCAATGGAACACGCTGACCAACGTGTCGAGCGAGGCGCTCAATTTCGCCCGTCTCGAACAGCGTCTCCGGGCAGCACGTGGCGGTCTTTGTGCCCTGCACAACCTGCAGGATGAGCTCAGCTCCGAGGCCATCGTCGCCATCCCAGCCGAACTCCATGAGGTACGCATCGTCATTCATGGGTGGTGCATGCCCGTCGACCCGCCGTGACAACCTTGATGTGCGCCTCACTGCACGTGGCTCAACACGTAGACCATCCACCCGCCGATTCGCGGCGATCGTGCGCCACCGGGTTGTCCCTGCTGCTGCAGATCGGGCCGCAGGTCGGCCCATGCACTGTGAAACACGCGACCGCTCGTCTCGACAAACAGGTGGACGGGGCCTGTGAATCGTGGAGACGAGCAGAAATGAATGTTACGGGTGCTTCCGAAATTGCAATGAGGCTTGCGAAGCAGGAGGTCCGCGCCGCCGACGTGGGTTTCGCAGCTGTTCTTGAATCGGTCGTCAGGGTATCCAGTGATTTGGGACGTGGTGGAATTGCGCCCCCCTTCACACCGTTTCCCATAGGGGCCGACACCCTCACTGGATTCCGGACTCAGGCGGTTTCAGCGCTTGAACATCTCGAACACCTGTCGGTCATCAACGGCCTTGCACCTGCACCAACCTTGGTCAAGGCAAGCGATGACGCCATCGCCGCTGCACGGCGCGGAGTCTCGCTTATCGATAGCGTGAGCCCGAATTCCGTGGACTCAGCTGACCTTGATCCGATTGTTTCCGAGTTCACCAATGCTCAGAAGCAGACAGGCCAGTGGCTGAGCGAGGCCTAGTTGCCGGAACGCATTGCTCTTCGCGCACGCTAGTGCACGCGCTTACGCCGCGTCAGCTTCGCCGTCGAACAACTGCCAATGTCGCAGGATCTCCACCAGCTGGGTCGAGCATCTGGTACCCGGTCACCCACTCAACAACAAGCTGGTCCGTATCAAAATGGCTGTGCATCGACTCGGGTGTTACCGGCACCTTTTTGCGTCCCGATTCGCTCATGCCG
Organism: uncultured Gaiellales bacterium; assembly: GCA_964398435.1. Taxonomy (GTDB): domain Bacteria; phylum Actinomycetota; class Thermoleophilia; order Gaiellales; family SKUG01; genus CAYNNW01. The sequence continues at coordinate 2,215 of CAYNNW010000258.1, forward strand.
CGAACGAACAGTCGCCCGCCCGGCTTGAGAACCCGCGCCACCTCGTGCGAATAGTCGGCATGCAACTCTCGTGGAACATGGTGCAGTAGTCCGCGGTCGGTGACCAGGTCGATACTCGCATCGTCAACGGGCAGGTCGAACACGCTTCCCTGAATGAACTCGACATCGACACAAGCGTGGCGTCCCCGCTCAGCAGCCAAAGCTATTGCAGAGTCGCTCAGGTCAATTCCAAGCACGTCGAATCCGGCTTCGGCAAGAAATATCGCGTCGCTTCCTGTTCCACACCCAACGTCGATTGCCCGCCCACGTTCCGGAAACGCTGCCACGAATCCGACAAGTTCAGGTGATGGCCACGGCGCATCCCACATCCCTGTGTGGGCTCCTTCGTCGTACATCCTGTTCCAACCAGATCGAAATTCGTCAGTCACGGCCATGTGGTCCCTGCCCTCTTCGTGGAAGACGATCATACGTCGGCACCCCCACGCGACCGCCCGCGCGGCAGCGCATGACACGACCGCCTGACTGCTCGCCACCCCGAGGCATTTTCCCAT
>CAYNNW010000258.1:2775-4058 GCA_964398435.1 uncultured Gaiellales bacterium
TTTCCCATTGCTCCGGCGCCGATCGACTGATCTTTGCATTACGCACGTCGCCGATGCCGCACGGGAGCACATCGGCCAGGCAGACCCCGGTAACCTTGAGCCCATGGACCTTCAAACTGTTACCGTCACGGTCTCCAGCCTCAGCCGCTCGCGCACGTTTTACGAAGACGTGCTGGGATTTTCGCCCGGCCCGTTCTTCGAACCAACCCAATGGCAAGCCTACGAGTTCAACGGGCAACTTTTCGGAATTCGCGAAATGCCCGGTTTTATTCGCAGCCCTTCGCATGACATCACAAACTTCGAGGTCAGCAACGTTGAGGCATTGTGGGAGCAGATCAAGGAGCGCTGCGTGGTGCAGGAGAAGTTGGCAGTAACACCGTGGGGATCGCATCGCTTCGTGGTTCGTGATCCTGACGGATATCAGCTCGCTTTCGTTGCGCGCAGGCTCTGAAGTCGACAACCCTTTGTCATCCTCCGATGCCCCACAATCCGATGACTGTGTCGGCAACACAGTCGGGTTGCCACCTCCGGTCGTCCAACGGAGAATGATGGAATGATCCGACACGATCACTTTGAGCTGTACACGTATGACAATCGCGAGCTTGCCGCCGTTCTCGACGAGCCAGTCGTAGCGCGCGAAACGGTTCACGAGTGGCCCCTGTCATGGGTGCAGCGTGTCACAACCCGTTCAGGCAGGGCGTTCGCGTGCAAGTCCCAATACTCCGACAGCGTTGAGCCCGCGTTCTATGCAACGATGAGTGGGTCATCGCTGTGCAGCCCGATAGACGTACAGATACTCGAGTGGGGCAGTCTGCTGCTTCTACCATGGATTCATAAAACTCGCGACGACGAGTTGGCATGGAGTGAGGTGCGGTCAGCGCTTGATGAACTATCAGGAACCCCACCGGTCGTATGCTCCATAGCGACTCCGGTCGAGTTGAGCAACGCTGCGTTCGATGTATCTCAGCGCCTCCAACGACTGGCAGATAATTCCCCAGGTCACTATCCACCAGAACGAATGAAGGCGATGGCATCTGACGTCGAGACATGGGCGCATCGACCACATGTTGTCGAAGGAATACAAACGGACGTCGGGATCGTCCACGGGGATCTCACGGTTGACAACGTTATCGCGACCGATGGTGTGGCAACAATTCTGGATTGGCAGCGACCCATCATCGGTCCACGAGACCTCGATCGTCTCAGCTATCTCAATAGCGCCGGTGTCGCAGCAGAATTTGATCCCACTGTGCTGGGGGTACGGGCCTTGCTCTCCATGCGCT
>CAYNNW010000259.1:0-4025 GCA_964398435.1 uncultured Gaiellales bacterium
AAGATCATTGCTCGGGCGCTGCGCGACGCAGGGATGGAAGTGATCTATACGGGGTTGCACCAGACGCCGGCACAGATCGTCGAGACGGCCCTGCAGGAAGACGCGCATGCGATTGGCGTGTCGATTCTCTCGGGCGCGCACATGACGCTCGTTCCGCGGATCCTCGAACTGCTCCGCAATGAAGGGGCGGATGACGTGCTCGTGGTCGTTGGAGGAACGATTCCCGATGAGGATGCACGCGAACTGCTCGATCAGGGCGTGTCGCAGGTGTACACGCCGGGTCAGCCAGTCCAGAAGATCGTTGACTTCCTCAACGAGTCACTGACCGATTCGGTGGCGTGAAGCAGGGGCACCATACGGGTGCTGCGTTCTCAGCTTGCCACGCCAGTGATTGTGGCTGACAACTCGGGATCGTTCTCCTGCAGCCATGCGGTCAGCTTGACGCGCGACCGGACCTCGAGTTTGCCGTAGATATTGGAGAGGTGCGCGGCAACGGTCTTCTCGGAGAGGAAGAGTTGCGCTGCAACATCGGAGTTGCGAAGGCCGGCGGCAACCAGCCGCGCAATCTCAAGCTCCCGACGCGGGAGATTGCCGACGGTCGTCGTTCGTGACTTGGCACGGCTGCGGGCTCCCAGCTTGCGCAGGCGTGCTGCGACGATGTCGGCATCGTGCCCCGCACCGCACGCGGCAAGTCGCGCACGCAGTTCCTTCAACTCATCCAGCTGCCTGGGCGACGGTTTTCCGCTGAGTGTTGCACTGTCGTACAGGGCGACGCACATCCGGGCGCGCAGCGCATCAAGATGCCGGTCGTGCGACTCCCAGGTCGTTGCAGCATGTGTGAGCGCATCGGTCGTCGCGCCGTTACCCAGGCCGAGGATTGCATCGATCTCCGCGAGCGACGCATCGACCACGGGCAGGCTGACACCATCGTAGATGTCGCTCGTTCGGATCCGGGCTGCAATGCCCAGCAGATCATCGCGTTCGTACATGACTCCTGCACGGGCTGCCCACAGGGCAATCTCGGTCATGGTCACCGGCTCTTCGTCTTCGAGCGTGGACAGAAGCTGTACCGCTGCATCGAGATCGCCAGTTCGGGCGAGCATTCGAGCTCGCTGGAACATCGTTGCCAGGGCCCACTGTGCGTACCCCAACTCTTCGGCCAGCACCAGAGCGTTATCGAGTACCGAGGCCGCGCTTCCGACATCGCCGATCTCATTGAGCACCTCGGCTCGAACGCCCTCAACGAGTGCCACGTATTCGGGCTGGTTTACCGTGGCGGTGTCAGCCATATCAATCGTGGTACGAGCCGCTTCGAGATTTCCGAGTCGTACCAGCGCGCGTGCGTGCCAGGCCAGTGCGGCAGGACGCAGTCGCTCGAGCGACATGTCGTCGATGTAGCGAAGCGCCGAGACGCACTCGTCAGCAGATGCAGCCGTATCGAGCAGGTCTTCCAGCGTTTCCGCCAGTGCACCTGAGGCCGGAACGACCCAGCCGTGCAGGCGGTTGCGCACTGCAAGGTCGATGGCGCGTCGGTAGAAGGTAATTGTTTCGCGATTGCTGATCTGACCGGAGTCTGCCAGCGTGGATGCCAGCTTCTCCGAAGCCAGCGTCATCAGCAGTACATCCTCTGACGCCTCGGCCAGCTTCAGCGCATGTCGATCATGCTGCTCGGCCGTGACCCAGTCTCCGCTCATGCGTGCAAGCGTTGCGGCTGCGCGAGCCGACCATCCATATGACTCGGCACCCAGCGATGCAGCTCGCTCGAGTCGTTCTTTGGCGCGGCCGTCATTGGACGTCCAGTACAACTGGAACAGAGCGTAGGCGTAGGTCTCGTTGTCGTGCAGCGCTGCAGCAGTGCGCGCGAGTTCGTTCCAATATCGAACCGCACGTTCGCTGCCCAACTGCATGCCGGCGTATGCGCATCGCTTGAGGAGTTCAACCCGATCACTGTCGCTCACCTCGTGTGCGAGTGCATGCTCGAGGTCGCTGTACGCTTCATGAAGTTTGTTGGCAATTTCGTTCGCATCGGCAGATCGCGTCCAGGCGGCAACCGACTCGGCGTGTCGACCTGCACGGCCCAGGTGGAACGCTTCACCGCGCGCGCGAAGCACCGGGTTGCCTTGTGTTTCGGCGATTACTTCGGCGAGCTCGAGATGGAGCGCGCGTCGCATGGCTGAAGACAGTTCGTCGTTCAGTGCCTGCTGCATCAGCGGATGGGCAATCGAAATGATGTCGCCGTCCTCGCGCACCAGACCGCTGGCAAGAATGTTCTCGATCGTACGGGCAAACTCGCGTGGTCGCTGGTTGGCGAGTCCCTCGAGCCAGTCGAGGTGGGCGCCGTCATCGCACAGCGCTACTGCGGAGACCAGATCGCGAACCGGCTCATCCAGGCGATACAGCCGTGCCGTTGCGGCTGCGGAGATACTCACCGGGATCGATTCTTCGCCGCGGATGTGCGCGGCGGCCAGCTCTTTGGCAAACCAGGGATTGCCCTGGGCACGCAGGATGATCTCGTCGCGAGCTGGATCAGCATCGTCGATGCCTGCCGCGGTAATCAGTTCGCTGATTGCCTCGTCAGCAAGCGGGGTGAGCTCGAGGTGCTGCACCACCCGTCGCGCGACCAGGTCGTCGACAACGGCCCGGTACGAGGGCGAGACTCCCACCGCGTCTGTCTGCTCAACCAGGAGCACCGACAGGTTCACATTCTCACTGAGCCCGGCGACGAAGGGAATGAGCGCAATCGAGCTCTCGTCAAGTGACTGCGATTCGTCGATTACCTGCAGGAGCGGGTTGTGACGGGTGGCTTCAACGATGTGATCGACCAGCACTGCTCCGAGACGTTCCAGCTCAACGCCGTCGGGAGTCGCGCCGGCGACCTGGTTGATCTCGTTGGCAAAGCCAGGCAGCGCGTCGACCCAGGGCGCAAGGGGAACGCTCAGTGCGCCCGCTCGACCGTTGGTTGCGGCCACGGTGAAGCCGTGCTCCTCTGCAAGCTGGACCGAAGCCGCGGTCAGGGTGGTCTTGCCGAGGCCCGATGGGCCGGTCAGTCGGGCAAAGCGCAGGCCGTCCGTGCCCGGTCCCAGCATCAGTTGCAGCTGCGACAGCTCGGTGTCTCGCCCAATCAGAAGCATGTCAGTCTGCATCGAGGGTCGTCCGTCCTCATCAGTGGCGGCATCCTGCGAAGTCCGTCCGGCATCGTGCAGGCATGCCTGTGTCCACTTCCAAGGTATGAGCGGAGTGCGAGTCCGTCAACGGATTGCGAGTGCCGTTGCCTGTCGGCTACGGGCATTTTCCGATTAGGTCGGAAGTTCGCCTGGTGGGCGGCGCGCTTCAGGCATGTCGGCAAATGGGAGTGCCGCTGACGGCATCTCGCTTGGTGGGCGGCGCGCTTTCGGGTTGTCTGCGAATGGCAGTGCCGCGAACGGTGTTGCCGCGCCGACCATCTCACCTGGCGGGCGGCGCGCGTTCGGGTTATCTGCGTACGCCAATGCTGCGAATGGTGTTGCGGCTCCCACCGTCGCGCCTGGTGGGCGGCGCGCGTTCGGATTGTCTGCGTCGGTCACGAAAGGAGAAAACGGTGTTACGAGTGGGGGCGCCGAGCTTGCGGGGAGGCCCGCGTTCGGATCGAGCGGACCACCAGTGACGTTGGTGAAAGGCGGGAGCTCGTGTGGCTCAGGGAGCGTGTAATTCTCTGTGACGGCATCGGGGTTGGCAGGTGCGGTCTCAGGATCGCCGGTGACGTAGTAATTGAAGATTCGGTCGACTGCCTCACCGAGCGGGCGCAGTGATCCGTCGGCGTTGACGGTCAGCTGGGTGACGTTGATCGCGCCAGCGTTGTGCTGCAGCAACTCCTGATCGCGATACCGCGGATACTCCTCAAATGCAATGCGGACCTTCAGCCGCTGGCTGTTGGTCAGATCAGGATTCGCATTGACCAGAACCATACCACCGTCGATTCGGTCCGCCACGCCGCTGTGCTGGTACTCGGCATGCACGGCCTCGTGTACTGAGCACGTGACGCCAGT
>CAYNNW010000260.1:0-4020 GCA_964398435.1 uncultured Gaiellales bacterium
GATGGCCGGTCCGGTTGCGTACTCCTTGTGGTCACCATATGCCGAGGCCCTGACCGTTGCATGTGCCTCGTGGTGCTGGTGCGCCGCCCGGCGGGATCGACGAGTCATTGCAGGGCTGCTTGCCGGGTGTGCATTTCTGGCAAAGCCCATTGGCCTGGCGGCGCTGGCGTTCGTCATTGCCAGTCCCGGCCAGCGGTCGAAGCTGCAGACGATGCCGCAGTGGCTGCGCCGGTTGGCCGGGGCAGGTGCGTGTGGTGCCGTGGCCAGTCTCTGGCCACTGTGGCTGGCCTGGACCCAGGGCGATGCCCTCGCATTTGCGCGATCCCAGTCGGCATGGAGCAGACATTCAACCGCGCTGGGGCCGCTGCAGGGGGTGATCGACGGAACCCGAGTCGCCTGGAAGGCTCTCGAGCCGATTGCGCTCGCTCCACTGCATCTGGGTCCAGAGGTGATTGCCAATCTGGGGGATCCCGTGGGTATGGGGATTCAGAACCTGCTGAACTGGATCGCCGCCGTTGCTCTGATCGTGTCCAGCGTGCTGGTAGCTCGACGACTCGAACTTGGCGCGGGCATCTATCTGGGCCTGATCGTGCTGGTGCCACTTGCGGCTCCCAGCGAGGGGGTGCCGCTTCTGTCGGTGTCACGGATGGCGGTGCTGGCAACGCCGGCCTGGCTGCTGCTCGGATCCTGGACGATTCGACAGCGTTTCGATGCGGTTGTCGTGGCTGCTGCCGCAACGCTTGGGGGCTGCACACTGACCGGCTTCACCTTGTGGCAGTGGATGGGCTGAAGCGCCCACTGCGCGGCACCGTCAGTTCTCGGGATTACCGAAATCCGAGGGTGAGACATCGTCGAGGAACTGCTGAAATTCCTTGACCATCGACTCGCTGTCGCCCATCGTTTCCTGCTCGAACTCGATGCTGTGTTCGGCTACGAGTTCCTCACCGGCGAAGATCTGTGCCTCAGCGCGAATTGCGAGTGCAATTGCATCGCTGGGTCGAGAGTCGAGAACCATGTCATTTCCAGCATGTTCTATGGTGACCTCGGCCAGGAACGTGTTGTCTCGCAGCTCGGTGATCGTTGCACGGCTGACCGTCGCGTCAAGCTCGGACATTGCCCGAATGAACAGGTCGTGAGTCGACGGGCGGCCCGGGCGGGCGCCCTGCAGGTGAATCAGAATTGCCGCTGCCTCGGGATGCCCCACCCAGATCGGCAGAAAACGGTTGCCGTCGATGGTTTTGAGCAGCACGATCGGCGTCTTGCCGACCATGTCGAAGCTGACTCCGTAGATGACCATTTCGTGCATGGCCGGCCGACCCCCGCGGTACGGACTTGGATGGGCGTGCCTGGATTCGAACCAGGGACCTCTGCGTTATCAGCACAGCGCTCTAACCAACTGAGCTACACGCCCGCAATCATGCCCACTTCGTACAGAGCACGAACGGGCGCCGGAAGTATACCCGGCAGCCGATCGATGAAGAGCAGGACCTGAATGTTCAGCGAGCAGGAAGTTGTGCCACCAGCGACTCGATGCCCTCGCACAGTGATGTCACGTCACTGAAACGAATCTCTACACGCGGTGCACGCCCGCCCAGTTTGGCGCGAACAATGGCTCCACCACAGGCATCCTGCAGGCGTTGCAGCACATCCTCAAGCTCAGGTGCAGGCTGAGGATGGGGGGTTGGTTGGCTTGATGCACCAGTGGTGCCGCCCTCCAGAACACGCTGCCGGGCAAGGGCTTCCAGGGCCCGAACACTCATCGAACACTCCACTGCATGGAGAGCCAGGCGGCGCTGCCAGCTTCGATCCTTGACCTGCAGCAGCGCACGGCCGTGACCCTCACTGAGCGCCCCACGCTCCAGCAACGCGATCACATCGTCTGGCAGTTCCAGCAGTCGAAGCGTGTTGGCAACAGCCGAGCGGCTACGGCCCACTGCCGACGCGATCTCGCTGGCAGAGACACCGTGCTCATCAACGAGCGACGCGTAGGCGCGGGCCAGCTCGATCGATCCAAGGTCCTCCCTGACCACGTTCTCAACGACAGCCATGACCATGGCGTCGTGATCGGGGACGTCATGGACGACCGCCGGGATCGTCGCCAGACCTGCACGACGCGCTGCCAGCCAGCGGCGCTCACCGGCAATGATCTCGAACTCGCCGGGCTGAACCTCGCGAACTGCAATCGGCTGGATGACACCGCGCGCTGCCACCGACTCTGCCAGAGCCTCGATTGCATCGGCATCGAAGTTGGTTCGTGGCTGCCCGTCGTTGCGCTTGACCTGATCGAGGGGGATCTGCACAAGCCTGCCCTGCGAGGCAATTGATCCCATAAGTACGCCGAGTCCTGAGCCTGCTGAGCTGATGTCCATGGCGTCAACGCTACGGTTGGCATCGGACGCAGCTTCTGGCGCACGGACGCACGTTCCTCGCGCGCCCACGCGTATGCGCGCGCGTGAAGCTGAGCTGGAGCGTGAGGGTTTTCCCGGAGTGGAATACCGGTTATTGCAGGGATTTCCGCACAAGGGGACGCTTCCCTGCCACACCACTGCGCCGCGGGATTGCGTCGGGAACCGGCCCACTTCGACGAGCGTGTATGACCACTGCATCGCTGCGGAACGATGTCGGCGAAACCGTCATTCCGATGGATGTCAGGCCGAGCAGTGGACCAAGCTGGTCAAGCTGATCGCAGCATCCATCCCAGGCCTGCTGGGTCGACCACAACGCCAGACACCCGCCATCCACCACGAGTGGAGCGAGCAACTCCATCGCAACGGTGGGAGCCGCGAGCGCGCGGCACGTTGCCAGATCGAACGACGCTCGTAGCTGATCCGCGGCATCGCGTCGCGCCAGATCTTCACTGCGACCACAGATGATCTTGACCCGGTCAGCGAGCTGAAGTCGATCGATGGTCTGTTCAAGGAATGTGGCTTTACGTTGAACCGACTCGACCATTGTCACTGACCACCTCGGTCGAACAATCGCCACTGGAATCGCAGGAAATCCTCCACCGCTACCCACGTCGACAACTCGCTGAGGCGAATCCGCATCAAGATCGAGCTCACAGGAGGCCGCTGAGAGGCCTGCGAGTGAGTCGGCAAGGTGATCCTCCAGGTGCGCCAGATCTCGCGCGGAAACGACGTTTGCCGTGGAATTTCGCACCGAATCAAGGAATTCACTGGCCAACAAGGCCACGGCGGGGTCGTTCGGAATCTGTTTCACGTGAAACCCTGTTGCCGTCCAAACGGCGGACTGAACTCAGTCAGCCCGTGGATGAATCACCAGACGGCGATTCGGGTCAACACCCGTGCTCTCGGTGCGAACATCCGGGTGGTCCTTGATGTACAGGTGGATGGTCTTGCGCTCGGATGCAGTCATGGGATCCAGTTCGACATAGCGCCCACGCCGCATTACTTCACCAACAGCGCGGTCGGCGATCTTTCGAAGTTGCACGGCCCGTCGCTCTCGGTATCCCTCAGCATCGATATCAACCGGGATCGGCACCTCGACCTGTGAGATGACAACGGCGTTGGCAAGGTACTGGATTGCGTCCAAGGTGTGACCGCGCCGACCGATCAGCAGGGCGACATCGTCGTCGGTGCCCTTCAGTGTCACCTCGATCCGACCGCCCACAAACTGTGCGGAGGCCTCGAATCCCGTCTCGTCAACATCGAGTACGGCCAGTGTCTCGTCCAGGAACTCCTCGACGATATCGAGGACCTCAGCAACCGCTTCCTCGGTGATTTCAGCTGTCTCGACACTCATCGCTTGTTACCTCTTGCGGCGCTTGTTTGGTCGGGGAGCGGGCTCGTCATCGCTGGCGCTCCCCCCGGACGATACCTGCTTGGACTTGCCGCCCGCTGAGATCACCCGCTGCCGACCCTTGCTGTCCACCGGCATGATGATCTCGCGCTCAGCCTGCGAGATACGTGTGACCACCTGATGTTGACCCATCGTCCACAGGTTGTTCGTCAACCAGTACAGCACGACACCAATGGGCATTCCCCACAGAATTGGGACAAA